>NZ_JBNPLX010000038.1:0-24580 GCF_050313695.1 Bariatricus sp. SGI.161 | reverse complement strand
GCGCCGTACACTCTCAATTACCAACTCACTCATCTAAATTCCCATTTAAATTGTGAACAATCCGAGTGCGCTTGCTACGGAACTTATTAGAATCAGTACGAGGAAGACTGGAGCAACCCATTTAATAATGACATTGAACATTTTTTCTGCCTTGAAAGTTCCATCGGTTGCCTTTACTTCATCGGAAATTGTTTTTGGCTTGATGATGAAACCAACAAAAATGCAAGTAAAGAATGCAACAATTGGCATTAATACACTGTTGCTGATAAAGTCCATGATATCCAGTACTGACATTCCCATCCAACTGATGAAGCTTAATGGTCCGAAACCAAGAGAAGAAGGAATTCCCATAATACATGCTAATACTGCAACGAAAATACCGGTAAATCTACGTTTCCATCCAAATTTATCCATGAAAACGGATACGATGGTTTCCATCAAGGAAATTGCTGAAGTAAGTGCTGCAAAAAATACAAGGATGAAGAAGATTGTTCCGATAACACCGCCGAATCTCATGCTTGCGAATACCTTTGGAAGCGTCATGAACATAAGTCCAGGACCGGCATTTAACATAGAACGGTCGCCGCCGGAGAAAGCAAATACAGCAGGGATGATCATCAGGCCTGCCAGGAAAGCGATTCCAGTATCAAAGATTTCTATTTGACGAACAGAGCTCTCCAGATTATTTTCTTTTTTCATATAAGAACCATATGTGATCATGATACCCATTGCCAGAGACATAGAATAGAAGAGCTGTCCCATAGCAGCCAGAATTGTTTTGGCGGATACATCGGACATATGTGGCTTTATGTAGTAGATAAGACCTTCCATAGCACCATCTAATGTAAGACTATATACTGCGATGATGATAGTAAGAATGACCAGAATCGGCATCATAATCTTACTAACTTTTTCAATCCCCTTTTCTACACCGCATAAAACGATCACAGCAGTGAATGCCATGAATAAGAAGAACCATCCGATTGGTTCAACAGAACCGCTGATGAAGTCAGTAAAGTAAGTATCTCCTGCGGATGCCTGAACACCGCCACTTATAAATACTGCAAAGTATTTGATGACCCATCCTCCGATTACAGAATAGTATGGGAATATAATGATTGGAACGAGAGATGCTAAAATTCCTAGAAATCCAAAACGCTTATCCAGGGATTTGAATGCTCCAATAGCGCTTAATCCTGTTTTGCGTCCCAATGCGATCTCGGCAATCATAAGGGTAAATCCGAAAGTGATTGCTAGAATCAGATAAATTAATAGGAATGTTCCTCCACCATATTTGGCAGCAAGGTAAGGGAATCGCCAGATGTTTCCCAGACCTACTGCAGAGCCAGCAGCGGCCAGAACAAATCCCAGTTTACTGGAAAAGTTACTCCTGCTATTCATATAAAAAAACCTCCTCAAAAATATAAAACTGACATTCCAAAATATAGAACATGCCCTATTATGGCATGAAAGCATAATTTTTTCAAGAATAATTAAGAAATATGAACGAAAAATCTTTGAATATGCAAAAAAAATTGTGAAAATAGATATTGACACATAAAAATATATATGATAAATTAGATAATGCGTGAGGCAAAAAAGAAAGTAGAGTATCCACTCTCACCATAGCACAATTGGGTGACTATTGGTTTGATATTGAGTATAGAAGTTCTTGTTATTATAGATCATTTTGTGCAGATATGTAAAGTGGATAGTCGAAAAACTATTCACTTATTTTTATTTATTTTATGATGGGGGTGCACGACAATTAGCGATTTAATGATTAACGGGCAGATCAGAGACAAAGAAATAAGAGTTATTGGAGAAGACGGAGAACAGTTGGGTATTATGTCCCCGAGAGAAGCAATGAAGATTGCTCAGGAGGCAGAACTGGATCTTGTAAAGATTGCTCCGAAGGCTCAGCCGCCAGTTTGCAAGATTATTGACTATGGAAAATACAGATATGAGCTTGCAAGAAAGGAAAAAGAGGCAAAGAAGAAACAGAAAACCGTTGAAGTGAAGGAAGTGCGTCTTTCACCAAATATTGAGACCAACGATCTTAATACAAAGGTCAATAATGCAAAGAAATTCATCTCAAAAGGAAATAAAGTAAAGGTTACTCTGCGTTTCAGAGGACGTGAGATGGCACATATGCAGCAGAGCAAACATATTCTGGATGATTTCGCAGAATTACTTGCAGATGTTGCAGTTGTTGAAAAACCTGCTAAATTGGAAGGCAGAAGTATGAGCATGGTTTTAACTGAAAAACGTTAAAAATATATTTATAAATTTTAAGGAGGAAATTTATTATGCCAAAGATCAAAACAAATAGAGCAGCTGCAAAGCGCTTCAAAAAAACAGGTACAGGAAAATTAAAAAGAAATAAAGCTTACAAGAGCCATATCTTAACTAAGAAATCTACAAAGAGAAAAAGAAATCTTAGAAAACCAATCATTACTGATGCAACAAATGTAAAGAACATGAAGAAAGTATTACCATATCTGTAAGATATTGGGAAAGTATTGAAGGAGGAAATAAGACATGGCAAGAATCAAAGGCGGAATGAACGCTAAAAAGAAACATAATAGAACATTAAAGTTAGCAAAAGGATACAGAGGAGCACGTTCTAAACAGTACAGAGTTGCAAAACAGTCTGTTATGAGAGCTCTTACATCTTCTTATGCAGGAAGAAAACAGCGCAAACGTCAGATGCGTCAGTTATGGATTGCACGTATCAATGCAGCTGCAAGAATGAATGGATTATCATACAGCAAGTTTATGCATGGTTTAAAACTGGCTAATGTTGATATGAACAGAAAGATGCTGGCAGAGATGGCTGTTAATGATGCGGCTGGATTTGCTACACTTGCTGAGCTTGCAAAGAGCAAATTAGCATAATTTAGGAAAAGATTTACAGAAAGGCTGGGTACGTCAGGTATCCAGCTTTTTCTAATAGAGGAAAGGAATTAAAAAAATTCACCTCTCATCTATTGACATTCGCAAGTTATCGTGGTAAAGTTTTACTAAACTGATGAGGAAGAGTAAGTACTGACAGATATTGCCATACAGAGAGCCGCAGCTGGTGGGATTGCGGCAGGTTAAAGCTATCGGGAATGGGCTTCCGAGGGCGAGCTGAAATGGATGATCATAGCAGAGTAGGTAAGCCGGAGAGATTACTCCGTTAACAAAGTACGCGTATGATGGTACGCATGAGAGGGTATGCATGAAGTGCATATCAAGCCGGGTGGCACCGCAGGAGTTGATTTATACTACTCTTGTCCCTGCAATAACAATTGTATGGGATAAGGGTATTTTTTATTTTATTAGAATTTAAGCTGCCCTGTTCCCAGACACTTATGAATGAAAGGAGAACAGAAAAATGCAAGAAAACAAAATCCCTTACAAAATCTATCTTGAAGAGAGTGAGATGCCGAAACAATGGTATAATGTACGTGCAGACATGAAGAATAAACCGGCACCACTTTTGAATCCGGGAACGTTACAGCCAATGACGGCAGAAGAACTATCTGGTGTATTTTGCGAGGAACTGGTAAAGCAGGAATTGGATAATGATAACCGTTATATTGATATTCCACAGGAGATACAGGATTTTTATAAAATGTATCGTCCGTCACCGTTGGTCAGAGCTTATTGCCTGGAAAAGCAGTTACAGACACCGGCAAAGATCTATTATAAGTTTGAAGGAAATAATACAAGCGGAAGCCATAAGCTGAATTCAGCAATCGCGCAGGCATATTATGCCAAGAAACAAGGGCTTAAGGGTGTTACAACGGAGACCGGAGCAGGTCAGTGGGGAACCGCTCTTTCTATGGCATGTGCTTACCTGAATCTGGACTGTAAAGTATTCATGGTAAAATGTTCTTATGAACAGAAGCCTTTCCGCCGTGAAGTTATGCGTACGTATGGTGCAAGTGTAACACCATCTCCATCTATGGAGACCGAGGTTGGTAAAAAGATTCTGGCAGAGCATCCGGGAACAACAGGAAGTCTTGGATGTGCCATTTCGGAAGCAGTTGAAGTTGCAGTGGGAAGCGAAGGATACAGATATGTATTGGGAAGTGTGCTGAATCAGGTATTACTGCATCAGTCTGTCATAGGAGTGGAAACAAAGACGGCTTTGGATAAATATGGAATCGAACCAGATATTATCATTGGATGCGCCGGAGGAGGCTCCAATCTTGGAGGATTGATATCTCCATTTATGGGAGAAAAATTAAGAGGAGAAAAGGATTATCAGTTTATTGCAGTTGAACCTGCATCTTGTCCAAGTCTTACCAGAGGTGTGTACGCATATGATTTCTGCGATACCGGAATGGTCTGCCCACTGGCGAAAATGTACACATTAGGCAGTGGATTTATTCCATCTCCAAACCATGCTGGTGGATTGCGATATCATGGTATGAGTTCTATCTTGTCACAATTGTATGCAGATGGATATATGGAGGCTAGATCCGTGGAACAGACATCCGTGTTTAAGGCAGCTGAACAATTTGCAAGAGTAGAAGGTATTCTTCCGGCACCAGAAAGCAGCCATGCTATTAAAGTTGCTATTGATGAGGCATTGAAGTGCAAAGAGACAGGTGAAGAAAAAACAATAGTGTTTGGCCTGACTGGTACCGGATATTTTGATATGGTTGCCTATGAAAAATTCCATAACGGAGAAATGAGTGATTATATTCCAACGGATGCAGATCTTCAGATCGGATTCGATGGAATCCCCAAATTCCCTGGAAATATGGAATAATTGTCCGATATAGAATATTTATTTTCTGTTGGTCTGATATTTAGCAGCCTGACCGAAGAAGAAAAAGCCAAGAAGGAACATAACTGAAAGGGAGCCGACACCTGCATTGGTACTTCCACTTAACTGACTGATAAATGATACCAGGAAAGTGCCAAAGAAGGAGGCTCCTTTTCCGCAGATATCCATAATTCCAAAATATTCACCAGATTTTTCAGCTGGAATAATCTGTGCAAAGTAAGAGCGAGAAAGTGCCTGTATAGCGCCCTGGAACATTCCTACCAATACAGCCAGAATCCAAAAATCAAGCTGTGTATCTAATTTGATGGCATATAAGGCAATACCTGTGTAAGCTAAAATGCAGATTTTTATTAAGGTTACAGACGAGGCTTTCTTAGATAAAGATCCAAAGATCAGCGCACAAGGAAATGCCACAATCTGAGTCAGCAAAAGCGCCAGTAATAATCCAGTACTGTCCAATCCAAGTGACTGGCCGTAAGCGGTTGCCATATCAATAATGGTATAAACCCCATCAATGTAAAAGAAGAATGCCAGGAGAAAAAAAAGAATTTTCTTATCCCTGGTAATTTCGCGGAATGTCCTGCCCAGACGTGAAAAACTATTGTGTACTATATGTTCTTGCATAGAAATATAATATGTTTGTTTGTAATTTTGCAGAAGCGGCAGAGAAGATATCAGCCACCATGATCCCGTTATAAGAAATGCTATGAACATTGCATGTGACATAGCAAGATTTAGCTTATCGTAATTTAATACAACAAGAAGTGATAAGATAAAAGGAATACAACTTCCAATATAACCCCAGGCATACCCGTTTGAAGATACGGTATCCATACGTTCATCGGTCGTAACATCCGTAAGCATAGCATCATAGAAGATCAAACTGACAGAGTAAGCTGTCTTAGCAACGACAAAAATGCAAAGAAACCAGAGCCAGGATGGAGCAATTCCCAGCAGGATACAGCTGATCACGCCAAGAATCATAGAGCCGGCAAAAAGACGCTTCTTATAATTCTGGACATCGGCAATACTACCTAACACTGGTCCTAGAAAAGCGACAATCAATGTAGAAACAGAGACGGCATAACCCCAGTAAGCCAGATAATCTACAGAAGATAAGCCTGCCTTGTCTCCAAGATAGTTAAAGTAGATCGGCAGGATGGTAGAGACAAGAAGAACGAAAGCGGAATTGCCGACATCGTAAAGTATCCATTGTTTTTCTAAAGCGGTAAGTTTAAATTTCATATATGTTTCCTTTCTGTTTAATGGTTTCTACAAGGATATGATTTTTTGTTTCCAGTTATCTCCGGCACCAAAAGTATGTTGAAAATAAGAAGGAAGCGAAGCATTATCCTTTAAAACTCTCTGATATTGTAAAATAGCGTCAGCTGCAGACTGTATAGCGTCATGATACAAACGGTTTAATAAAAGACAATAGTTGTGGCAAGAGGCATTGGGAAAAGGATTCATTATCAGACCATGCATAGAATCATAATGACCGATAAGTTTCATGGCATTCAGAAGCAAGGCGCGTTTCGGGTAATGAGGGGCATGCAGCAAATGATGAGTTTGAATCATTCCTCTTAAAGCAGTTTGAATATTGTCTACAGTCAAAGTGGAAAAGCATGGGGCAATGATTTTGGCATTGCTTTTTCTAGGATCAATATGTTGAATTGGGACATAGGTTTTGGAATCATGACCGTCTTTTTCCATCAGAAACCTGTCTAATTCTGTTTCAATCTCAGAGTGGCTGATCTTGCTTATGTAGATCATTTTTTCAATATAAGGGTGACAGATACTATCCAGAATAAAATGACAGACAAACCCATAAAGATACGATTCAAGCGCGTCTTTATTCAAAGCATATTTCCATGCAGAAGCATTCTGTGTGAAGAATTGTGCGGCAGGTTCGTCGTGCATCTGGTATCCAATCTGATTAACTGGATTCGTGCTTAATGGATGATAATAGAAGAGGATGTCCGGACCATGCAGACCAATATCGTATAATTGGCGATAAGGTTCTATCTGTTGTTGCAGTTGAACCGATAAAATGGCCAGGACATCTCTTCCAAATCTGTAATGTGTATAAGTAGATGGCATATGATAACCTCATTTCGTATTCTTTCTATCAATTATATTATGGCATGGCTGTGAAAAATTCAATCACGAATTCTGTAAAATACAAGTAAAGTTTGATTTCTGAAAAATCTTGTATATAATGAAAACAAGAGTGAATTACGGAAGGAGACTACAGCATGGATGTTTTAGTTGTCGTAGATATGCAGAATGATTTTATTGATGGAGCATTGGGAACAAAGGATGCAGAAGCAATCGTTCCAAAGGTTGTGGAAAAGATTCAGAATTTTAAAGGAAGAGTCTTTTATACCAGAGATACACATGAAAAGAATTATCTGGAAACACAGGAGGGAAAGAATCTTCCGATAGAGCACTGTATCAGAGGAAGCAAAGGCTGGGAATTGAATGCCGAGATTGAAGCTTTGTGTGAGGAAGTGCCGATTGATAAGCCGACTTTTGGTTCTACAGTACTTGGACAGTTATTGAAATCACAAGATACAGAACTGAAAGAAAGAGGAGAGACAGGAGTTGAATCGGTTACCTTAGTGGGACTTTGTACAGATATCTGTGTTATTTCAAATGCTATGTTGATAAAGGCATTTCTGCCAGAAGTTCCAGTGATTGTTGATGCTTCATGTTGTGCTGGAGTAACACCGGAAAGCCATAAGAATGCATTAAAAGCAATGGAAATGTGCCAGATTACCTGCATGAACCAATAGAATGACAATCATCCATATAAGGGCGGGGATATTATGAAGGAGGAAAAAGTATATGGATAAATTATTCTTGGTGGGATGTGGCGGAGCAGTCGGGGCAATCTTGCGCTATGTGATCAGTCTTGTGCCATGGAAAGGAGAATTCCCGCTGTTGACATTGATTACGAATCTGGCAGGTGCAATCCTCATTGGTCTGGTTGTAGGGCTTGCTTTCAGTAAAGATACAATCAGCCCGAATATAGTGCTATTTTTTAAGACGGGAGTATGCGGTGGATTTACAACATTTTCTACTTTTTCACTGGAAGCATTGACTTTGCTGGAACGAAATCAGAAAGGGATTGCAGTTGTCTATATCTTCTTGAGTGTAGTTGGATGTGTGATCGGAGTCTGGTTTGGAAAAAAGCTGATTATGAGATGAAAAAAGAGTTCCGGCTGGAACTCTTATATTATGAATATTGGTCTATTCTGGATAATGTAACTGTTCGTCAGTGATATTAAGAAGTACTTGATTCAGATATCTGCTTGCCAGATACTTTGCCATCGGTAGATTCATATCGAGATAATTGCCACAGTCTTTGGCGCAGGCACCAGGAACTTCTCCCTCAAATTCTGCGATAAAAGTAAACATCTCGGTCATCAGAGGAACAATATCTTTGGATTCATAATTGCCGGAAAGAAGTAGATAAAATCCGGTACGGCAGCCCATTGGTCCAAAGTAAATAGTCTTATTTGCAAATGTTTTATGATTCCGCAGGAATGTGGCACCGAGATGCTCAATCGTATGAACCTCGGCGGTATTCATAACCGGTTCATCGTTCGGACTGGTCATACGGATATCAAATGTGGTTACGGGATGACCTTCTACCTGATCGATTCGGGAAACATAGAGTCCTGGTACCAGGCGGATATGGTCTATTGTAAAACTTGTAATCTTTTCCATAATAATCATGACTCCTTTTTTATTTTCTAAGCTATTATAACACTTTCTATGTGAATTTACTATGAAAAACATAAGGAGATGTGTTATACTTACAAGGTACGTTAAGGAGGCTTAGAATGAAATTATATTTAGTAAGGCATGGAGAAACTGAGTGGAATAAGCAGAAGAAGATTCAGGGACAGGTTGATATCCCATTGGATGAGTTTGGACGGACTCTGGCAAGAAAGACAGCGGTTGGTCTGGCAGACATTCCTTTTGATGTGTGTTATTCCAGTCCACTATCCAGAGCAAAGGAAACGGGAGCCATCATTCTGGAGGGAAGAGATGTTCCTATCATAGAAGATGACAGGATTATTGAGATGGCATTTGGGGAATATGAAGGAAAGTGCTGTTCAAAAACCGGCTGGAATCTTCCGGAAGAATTCCGCAGATTCTTTGATGGACCAGAGCGGTATCTCCCGGCAAAAGGCGGAGAAGATTTTGCGGCAGTAAGGAAACGTACAGGAGAGTTCTTACAGGAACTCTTTCAAAATAAACAATATAAGGACAGCAATGTACTGATTACGACTCACGGTGCGGCACTGGCGGGGATGCTGAATTATATAAAAGATAAACCCCTGTCAGAATATTGGGGTATTGGAGTACATAAGAACTGTGCAGTGACGGAAGTGCAGGTGACGGATGGTGTCCCTGAGATTTTGTCAGAAAATGTGGTCTATTATGATGATGAAGTAGAACCGTGGGAAGAAAGATGAGAGTGGAGGAAGAAAAATGATTAACGATAAAAAAGTACTATTTAGCGGAATGCAGGCAACCGGGAACCTTACATTGGGAAATTATCTGGGAGCTTTGAAGAATTGGGTAAATTTAAGCAATGAATATGAATGCTTCTACAGCGTGGTGGATATGCATTCTATTACTGTCAGACAAGATCCGGCAACGCTCAGAAAGAGAGCAAGAGCATTGTTGACTTTATATATTGCAGCAGGCCTGGATCCGGAGAAAAATTGTATTTATTATCAGTCTCATGTATCAGGTCATGCAGAGCTGGCATGGATCCTGAATTGTTTTACTTACATGGGAGAACTTAACCGTATGACGCAGTTTAAGGATAAGGCTGCAAAGCATGCAGATAATATCAACGCAGGTTTGTTCACATATCCGGTATTGATGGCAGCGGATATCCTGCTGTATCAGGCTGATGTGGTTCCGGTAGGAATTGATCAGATGCAGCATCTGGAATTGACCAGAGATATTGCAGAGCGTTTTAATAATATCTATGGTGATGTCTTTACGATTCCAGAAGCTTATATCGGCAAAGTGGGAGCTAAGATTATGAGTCTTCAGGATCCATCAAAGAAGATGTCCAAGTCTGATGAGAATCCAAACGCAAGTATTTACCTGATGGATGATCCTGACACTATTATGCGTAAATGTAAGCGTGCTGTAACGGACTCTGAAGCACAGATTTTATATCGTGATGAACAGCCAGGTGTAAAGAATCTGATTGATATTTACAGTGCATGTACAGGCAAGAAACCGAAGGAAGTTGTAAAAGAATTTGATGGCAAGGGTTATGGTGAGTTTAAGGTCGCTGTAGGAGAAGCTGTGATTTCTATATTAAAGCCACTGCAGGATGAAGTTGCACGTCTGGAAAAGGATAAGGCTTATATTGATGGTGTTATTAAAAATAATGCTGAGAAAGCACAATATTATGCAAATAAAACATTGAGAAAAGTGCAGAAAAAAGTTGGATTTCCAGAGAAAGTACGCTAATAGCATATAAAGCAGGAGAATAGAGAGGGTGACCGAATGATGAATATCCAGACAGCAGGTCAGCAGAAATATTATGATTTTATCCAAGAGAGGGCAAAGAGACTTAAGACAGGTATGATTGTATGGATCAGCCTGCTGGCGGTAGCATTGATATGCATGTTTTCCAGTGTTAAGTTAGCGATTGTCCTGGCATTAGCCGGAATTTTTCTGGCAGTGATGAATATAAAATCACATAAAGCATTGAAAGCTAAATTGGATGGGGTTACCGATAAAGAGGAATTTTTTCGTCAATTGGCAGATCCTTCCACATTGCAGATTCCAGAATATCGTTTAATCATCTCAAAAGATTATGTTCTTGTGGAGAAGAGTGATATCTGTGTGTATCAGTTGGCGGATATGCAGAAGATAGAAGTTGGACTTCAGGGAAATATCGGGAAAGTATTGTTTCTAACTGACAAGCAAGGAGCACGACATGAAATCGTATCCTGCACGAAAGGAGATGGAATGCAAGAAACTTTCGATAAAGTTTATTATTCGTTGCATGAGAGAATGGGAATTTAGATGAGTTAGTTGGTAATTGGGTGTGTACGGCGCAAGGGAGCTGGATAGGCTGGTCTGTTTCCGGTATCCTTCGCTGAGAATCCATAACAGAAAAAAGAGTTGCAATTTCGTGACCGGACTGATTCACCGAGAAATTTGGATAATTTCTCGATTCAGCAGTCCTTTCGAATTTGGCTGGATGCCAAATTCTCACACGGAATTGCAACTCTTTTTTCTGTAACGGATTCTATCGCTTGGCTGGACGGAAACAGACCAGCCTATCCAACTCCCTTGCGCCTGACATTCCCAATTACTGAACGAACTCATCTGTGGGAAATTCCTGGCGCGAAGCGCAATGGGGAGCGATGTTTTTATACTATTCGTCATTATTTCAATGGAGGAATCAGTTAGTTATTCTTCCAGTTTTTTGACAATATCTTTACTATGATCTTTCCCTCTGCATGACGAGCAAGAATTCTCCCAGATGAGGAAGTTGCGGATTTGGGGGATGTCAGGCGAGAAGATGGATGGGATGGTTGCCATTCGTTGGACAAGCGATAGAATCCGTTACAGGAAAAGAAGCAGATATTTTGCGCGAAGATTTGGCTTCAAGCCAGATCTGAGAAGGCTGCTGAGCCTCGAAATCATCAAGATTTCGGGGTGAATCAGCCTGGTCACAAAATATCTGCTTCTTTTCCTGTTATGGATTCTTAGCGAAGGACTCCGCAATGGCAACCATCCCATCCATCCTCTCGCCGTACACACCCAATTACCAACTAACTCATCTAAATTCCCACTTAATCATCATCTTCTTGCTGTACACTGTAGGTCTGTCTCTTTCTTGCCATTTCATCATTTTCCAGATATTCGTCATAGGTGGTAATCTTGTCAATCAGTTTGCCGCCGGGAACGATTTCCATAATACGATTGGCGGTTGTTTGTACGATCTGGTGGTCTCTGGAAGAGAAGAGGATGACACCAGGGAACTTGGTCATACCGTTGTTCAGTGCGGTGATAGATTCCATGTCAAGGTGGTTGGTTGGCTCGTCCAGAATCAGTACATTGGCTCCAGAGATCATCATTTTAGATAAGAGGCATCTTACCTTTTCACCACCAGAGAGTACATTGACTTTTTTCACTCCGTCATCACCAGAGAACAACATGCGTCCAAGGAAGCCGCGTACATAGGTTACGTCCTTTTCCTCGGAGTACTGGGTCAGCCATTCTACGATGGAGTAATCATTATCAAATTCACTTCCGCTGTCCAGTGGAAAATATGCTTGCGAGGTTGTAATTCCCCATTTGTAAGTTCCCTCATCCGGTTCCATTTCTCCGGCGAGAATCTGGAACAGTGTTGTCTTGGCGAGCTCGTTGCTTCCTACAAAGGCAACTTTGTCATCGTGATTCAGGGTAAAAGAGATGTTATCCAATACTTTTTCTCCATCGATTGTCTTGCTTAATCCTTCAACGGTAAGGACTTCATTTCCAATCTCACGGTTCGGACGGAAGTCAATATAAGGATATTTGCGGCTGGATGGTTGAATATCGTCCAGCTGTATTTTCTCAAGGGCACGCTTTCTGGAAGTTGCCTGCTTGGATTTGGAAGCATTGGCACTGAACCTGGAGATGAATTCCTGAAGTTCTTTGATCTTTTCTTCTTTTTTCTTGTTGGCTTCCTTCATCTGACGGATCAGCAACTGGCTGGATTCGTACCAGAAGTCGTAATTACCAGCATAGAGCTTGATCTTGCCATAGTCTATATCTGCAATCTGGGTACAGACTTTATTCAGAAAATATCGGTCATGAGATACAACGATAACTGTATTATCAAAGTTGATCAGAAATTCTTCCAGCCATGCGATGGCATCCAGATCCAAATGGTTGGTTGGCTCGTCCAGAAGAAGAATATCTGGGTTGCCGAACAATGCCTGCGCAAGAAGCACTTTAACTTTTTCCGGACCATTTAAGTTCTTCATCAATTCGTAATGCATCTCAGTTGGAATTCCAAGTCCGTTTAATAAAGTTGCAGCATCAGATTCTGCTTCCCAGCCATTCATAGCGGCAAATTCAGCTTCTAATTCACTGGCTTTGATTCCATCTTCATCGGTAAAATCTTCTTTTGCGTAAATGACTTCTTTTTCTTTCATGATTTCATAAAGTCTTGCATTTCCCATCATGACAGTGTCTAGGACAGGATATTCATCGTATTTAAAATGATCTTGCTGAAGGAAAGAGAGACGTTCTCCTGGAGTGATGATAACTTCTCCCTTAGTTGGTTCCAGCTGTCCGGAAAGAATTTTGAGAAAAGTAGATTTTCCTGCACCGTTGGCACCAATCAATCCATAACAGTTTCCTTCCGTGAACTTAATATTTACATCTTCAAATAAGGCTTTTTTACCAACACGTAATGTTACATTGCTTGTACTGATCATAGTATCTGCTCCTTATGATTTCAATATCGTTAATAATTACATACATTGCCTATATTAACAAATATAACAGGAAATAGCAAGTTCAGAAAAATTTCAGTTTTCCTGCTTGAAAAATAGGTATATAATAGCAGATAAGAAAGTGGGGTATAGATTATGGTAAAAGCAACAATGGTACTTGAAGGAGGAGCGACCAGAGGGGTATTTACGTCTGGTGTTCTGGATTATCTGATGGAACAGGAACTGTATGTATCTCATGTGATCGGAGTATCTGCCGGATCATGCAATGCGGTGGATTATGTCTCCAGACAGATTGGAAGAACCAGAGACTGTATGATACACAAAGAGAAAGAGTATAGTTATTATTATGGCTTTCGAAAGTTCATAAAGGAAAAAAGTCTTATGAATATGGATATGATCTTTGACAAATATCCGAATGAAATATTTCCATTCGATTTTGAGACTTATTTTGCTTCAGATATAAGATGTGAAATTGTGACAACGAACTGTGAGACTGGGCAGGCGGAGTATATGACAGAAGAAAAAGACGGCGATCGTCTGATGAAGATCTGCCGGGCATCCAGCAGTATGCCACTGGTTTCTCCAATTGTGAATGTGGATGGAATCCCTTATCTGGATGGTGGGCTGGCAGATTCTGTCCCGGTAAAAAGAGCAATGGAACTGGAAAATGAAAAAATCATTCTGATTCTGACCAGGAATCCTGGATATCGGAAGAAACCCGTCTCAAAAGGCATGGCTGATCTTTATCGGAGAACTTACAAATCTTATCCAAATCTCGTACGGACAACAATCCGGCGTAATATTGAATACAATAAGCAGATGAAGCTGGTAGAACAACTGGAGAGAGAAGGAAAGATATTTGTGCTGAGACCTCTGATTCCGACGGTATCAAGATTAGAAAAAGATTATGATACTTTGATGCATTTCTATGAGCATGGATATCGTTTAATGAAGAAGGAATATCAGGCGTTAAAAGAATATTTGGAAGGATAAAAGGAGGATGAGATATGCATTTATATGAACATCACATTTCAACGAAAAAAGCGCAGCAGATGTCAAAGATAACAAATATGATTCGGGAAGATATTGAAAAAAGTGGTGTTTCCGATGGAATCGTAGTTGTCTATTCACCTCACACTACAGCTGGATTTACCATCAATGAGAATGCAGATCCGGATGTGGTGCATGATATGTTGTGTGGATTTGAGAAAGCATTTCCGACAAAGACAGGATATTATCAACATATGGAGGGAAATTCCCATGCGCATATTAAAACTACGTGTGTCGGTCCTTCTCAGACATTGATTTTGAATCAAGGTGAGCTGATTCTGGGGATATGGCAGGATGTTTATTTTTGTGAATTTGATGGCCCTCGTAATCGTAGATTTTATGTAAAGATCATAGAGGGATAGAGTCATGGATAACAGAACCTTACTGGAGTTTATGGCTGTCGCTGAAAAATTAAAGTGTCAGGTCAGACATTCCTGGACTTCTACAGGAAGAAGAGAAAGTGTGGCAGAGCATACCTATCGTCTGTGTGTATTTGCATGGCTTATAAGAAGAGAATTCCCAGAATGTGATATGGATAGAGTAATGGAGATGTGCCTGTTCCATGATCTTGGTGAAGCGGTGCATGGAGATGTGCCTTGTTTCTTGAAAAATGCACAGGACAATGAAAAAGAAGCAGATGCTATAGAGCAGATTGCGTCAATACTTCCGGAAAAAGAACGAGAAGAATTGAAAGAATTATTCTCTGAATTAGAGGATAACCACACGCAAGAGGCTAAGATTGTTCATGCGCTGGATAAGATGGAGGCTTTGATTCAGCATAATGAAGCTTCTATAGATACTTGGCTTTTGCTGGAGTATGATCTTCAGATGACATATGGTCAGGATCAGGTAAAGTTTTCCCCTTATCTTCAGGCTTTAAGAAAAATGATAGAACAGGATTCTGTCGATAAGATCTCTAAAGCAGAAAAAAATACAAAGCAAATTGAAAGCAGAAATTCTGATGGATTTTATATCAGTAAAGATCCTGAGAAAATAGATAAACGAAGAGTGGTCGAATTGCTCCATCAATCAGAATGGGCAAAAGAGCGTCCTGAGTCTATGATATTTAAAGCAATGGAGAATTCTGTATCTTATGGGGTTTTTGATAAGTATGATTTTATGGTAGGATATGCCAGAATCATCACAGATCATGTCACTACATTTTATCTGATGGATGTTATTATAGATGAAAAGTACAGGCATCAGGGGCTAGGGACCATACTTATGGATGCAATTATGGCAGATGTAGGAGATCTGTGGGGAATCTTGCATACAGAAGATGCACAGGAATTCTATGCTCGGTATGGGTTCAAGATAAAAGGATTCGGACAGGATCAGGTTATGGAGAAGGAGCGATAGTCCTTCTCTATAGATCCTCCAGATTAATCTCGCGTGGTGTCTCCATGTGTTGTAATGTTACTTCGTAAATGTGTTTTTCATCTCCGCCTTCCATCGTGCGTAAGATGGCAAGATGTTCATCATAGGTAGTTTTCATACGCCCTTTGTGAGCAAGAGAAAGGGCTGCAAGTTTTTGCATACGGTACATAAAAGTATCAAAAATAGAAGAAAACTGTTCATTTTCAACATAGGATATGATTTTCGTATGGAATTGGAAATCATATTCAGAAAAATCTTCAATCGACTGTGTCGTATCTAAAATTTCTTTCATATTTTCCATAATAAAATGTAATTCTTTGAATAATTTTTTTGCCTTTCTATTATCTGCATCCCGGGCAATCTGAAAAGTGCAGTAACATTCCAATGCAGAGCGGACCTGGAAAGTTTCATATACATCCTTGCGGCTTAACTGATGAAGAGTAAATCCTTTACTTGGAATGATATCAATGTATCCTTCCTGAGCAAGGCGATGAATTGCATCTCGAAGTGGAGTGCGTGATATGCCTAATTCCTTCGAAAGTTTTGTTTCAGAATAGATTTCCTGGTAGGAAAGCTGATTGGTTGTAATCATATTACGTAAATGCTGGTATGCTTGTTCATTTAATGGGATCATAGTAACTCCTTATTTATTGATAAATATTTTTTTAACAAAAATAGCGAATGTAATCGTCTAAAACTATGTAAATATCATACAACAATCAAAAAAAGTGGTCAATAGTAGCGGAAAAATAGGGGAAAATATTATTGTATAAAAGTGTTAAATACATAACGACAAAATATTAACAAATTGAGCAAAATGCACAAAATTGATTAGCTTAAACTGGCAAAAAAAGAGAAAAGGAAATAACATCTTGACCGGTATACCGGTATGTAGTAGAGTGAAGATAGAAACGGAAATAATGAACGGATTATTTCAAAATCAAACACAAACTAACAATGAAAGAGAAAGGAAGAAAGACAATGAAAGTAGGATTTATCGGACTTGGTATTATGGGAAGACCAATGGCAAAAAACTTGTTAAAAGCAGGTGTTGAATTGATGGTTTCTGATCTGAACAAAGAGGCTGTTGCAGATGTCGTAGCAGCAGGAGCTGTTGAGGCTGACTATGCTGAGATAGGTGAGCAGTGTGAGAGAATCATCATTATGGTTCCAAGCGGAGCAATTTCAAAATCGATTTTATTTGGTGAAGGTGGAGTTGCATCTACAATCAAAGCTGGCAGTGTAGTGTGTGATATGAGTTCTGTTACACCGGTGGAATCTAAAGAATGTTATGAAGGATTAAAGGAAAAAGGAGTTGGCTTTGTGGATGCGCCTGTATCTGGAGGAGAACCTGGAGCAGTTGCTGGAACTTTAGCAATTATGGCTGGCGGAGATCAGAAAGATTTTGATGCATTTAAAGAATATTTTGATATCTTGGGCTCTTCTGCGTTATTAATCGGAGAATCAGGAAGTGGTAGTGTTACAAAGCTTGCAAATCAGGTTATTGTAAACAATACGATTGCAGTTGTATCAGAAGCATTTGTTCTTGCAACGAAGGCTGGTGCAGATCCTCAGAAAGTATATGAAGCAATTCGCGGAGGTCTTGCAGGAAGTGCAGTTCTGGATGCAAAGATTCCTATGATCATTGAACGTAATTTTAAACCAGGCGGACCAATCCGTATCAATCATAAAGACATCAAAAATGTTGTGAATACAGCACATTCTATAGATGTGCCTATTCCATATACAGCACAATTATATGAAATCCTTCAGACACTGAAGATTCACGGACATATGAATGATGATCATGGCGGAATTGTACAGTATTTTGAAAAACTTGCTGGTGTTGAAGTGAAAAAAGTTGATTAAGGAGGTGTATAAACATGTCTATCAGTACAGAGGTCTTAACTTCTTACAAAAAAATTGATGAAACATATATCGACGGATTATTGAAAAAAGAAATTGACGAAAACAATAAAAAAATTGTAGTTTTGGATGATGATCCGACAGGTGTTCAGACGGTACATGATATCTCTGTATATACAAACTGGGATAAGGATAGTATTCGTCAGGGCTTTGAAGAAGAGAACAATCTGTTCTATGTTCTGACCAATTCCAGAGGATTTACAGTAGAGCAGACAACAAAAGCTCACAATGAGATTGCTGCTGTTGTAGACGAAGTGGCAAAAGAAACTGGAAAAGAATACATTTTTATCAGTCGTAGTGATAGTACTCTGCGTGGACATTATCCATTAGAGACGGAGCTGCTGAAAAGTAATTATGAGAAAAATACAGGAAAGACGATTGATGGTGAGATCCTTTGTCCGTTCTTTAAAGAAGGTGGAAGATTTACGATTGAGAATGTTCATTATGTAAAATATGGCGAGGAGCTTGTCCCGGCGAATGAGACAGAATTTGCGAAGGATAAGACATTCGGATATTCGGCTGCAACTATGCCGGAGTATGTTGAAGAAAAGACAAAAGGAGCATATAAAGCTTCTGATGTAACTTGTATTTCTCTGGAAGATATTCACGATATGAATATCGACAAAATTGAGTCGCAGTTAATGGAAGTTAAAGCTTTTAATAAAATCATCGTAAATGCGGTTGATTATGTGGATGTGAAGGTCTTCTGCGTAGCATTATATCGAGCAATGGCAAAAGGAAAAGTGTTTATGTTCCGTACAGCAGCGGCAATCGTAAAAGTTATGGGCGCTGTTACAGATCAGCCACTTCTTACCAGAGAGCAGATGGTAGTAAAAGAAACGACTAATGGTGGAATCGTTGTGGTTGGTTCCCATACGGATAAAACAACGAAGCAGGTAGAGGCGTTGAAAGAATTATCCGATATTGAATTTATTGAATTAGATGCGACACTGGTGAAAGACGATGCTGCATTTGAAGCTGAAGTACAGAGATGTCTGGATAAAGAAGAAGAATGTATGAAAGCAGGAAAGACTGTATGTTGTTATACGACACGTGCGTTGATTACCGCAGATACAGGAGATAAAGAAGATGAATTAAGACTTTCTGTAAAAATCTCTGATGCAGTGCAGTCATTGGTGGGCCGTTTGAGTATTACGCCAAGTTTCGTAATCGCAAAAGGTGGAATCACATCCAGTGATGTAGGAACAAAAGCACTTGCTGTTAAGAAAGCCAATGTTCTGGGACAGATTAAACCTGGAATTCCAGTATGGCAGACAGGGGAAGAAAGTAAATTCCCATTGACACCATATGTGATCTTTCCAGGGAATGTTGGGGAGATTTCAACCTTAAAAGAAGCGGTTGAAGTCTTAATGGATAAGTAGTTGTTGAAAACTAACAAAAATGAACAAATAATTTGTGCGATTAGACAAAGTATATTGATAAAAAATAGATTAAATTGACATAAATGAACATTCGAAGTACAATTAGAACATAAATGAACAAAAGTGGTGTGCTTTTGGAAAGGAGGCTGATTATGCCGCAGTGTGTTGTAATAGCAGATGATCTTACAGGAGCCAATGCCACCGGTGTACTTCTGAAGAAGATGAATTATAAAGCGTATACAGTCATGAATACTGAACGCATTGAGTTGTCAACTTTATCAGATTGTGATTGTGTGTTATATCCGACAGACAGCAGGGGCGTAGATGCACAGATTGCATACAACAGGGTACATAATGTGTGTGATTTGTTAAAAGATGATGATGTGAAGGTGTATTCGAAGAGGATTGACAGTACATTAAGAGGAAATCTCGGAAGTGAGACGGATGCTATGCTGGATTGTCTGGGAGATGATTATGTTGCAATTGTTGCACCTTGTTTTCCGTCTTCAGGCAGAATCGTAATCGGAGGATATATGCTGGTGAATGGCTTGCCACTGCATAAGACGGACATTGCCATTGATCCGAAGACTCCGGTAAAGATATCGGAAGCGGCGGTTCTTTTTGAGCAGCAGAGTAAGTACAAGGTTTCTTCTATCCTGTTAAAAGATCTGATGCATGGTAAGCATTATCTGGCAGATCTGATGAATCAGTATGTTGCTGGTGGAAGCCGGATTTTGGTATTGGATTGTGTGACGCAGGAAGATCTGGATCTGATCGCGGACGCAGTTATTACTAGTAAATTAAAAGTTGTGGCAGTGGATCCGGGAGTATTTACGGCTACACTTTCCAGGAAGTTGATCGTACCGACAGAGAAGAAAGAGAAGAATAAGATTCTGGCTGTGGTAGGAAGTGTGAATCCGAATACGACAGCACAGATGGAAGAATTGTGGCTGTCACAGAGAACATATAATGTCTTTGTGAATACAAAAGCACTGATTGGTACGGAGACGCAGAAGGAAGAAGAGATCTCACGTGTAGTAAAAGAGATTCTGGAGGCATGTGAGCGCAATGTGGTCTGTACAGTAACTGGTGATGGGATATACCCGGAAAATCGAATTGATTTTAAACCATATATGGAACTGTATCAATGTTCTCTGGATACAGTGACGGGAATGATCAATCATGCATTTGCAGAAATCACATATCGTATTTTTAAGGAAGAACCTACATTTAAAGGTCTATATACCAGTGGAGGAGATGTGACAGTCGCTGTATGTCAGAGATTTAAGACTGCCGGGCTGTGCCTGTTAGACGAAGTCCTGCCTCTTGCTGCTTACGGACAGTTTTTGAAAGGCGAGTTTGAAGGTGTCCACATTATCACCAAAGGTGGAAGCCAGGGTGGGCGGAATGCAATTAATCAGTGTATTACATATCTGAAAGAAAAACTATATATTTAAAATCTAAAATTTATCAATGAAAGGATGAGAAATTATGGGAAAATCACTAATCGCAGTACCAATTGGAGATCCGGCTGGAGTTGGACCGGAGATTGTTGCAAAGTCTATTGCTTCTAAAGAGGTATTTGACGCAGCAAATTGTATCATTGTCGGAGATAAGACAATCATGGAAAATGCCATTCAAATTGTTGGAGCTGATCTTACAATTCATGAGATCAATGAGCCGGAAGAAGGGGATTTTCGTGAAGGAATCTTGAATCTGATTAATCTAGGCAATGTTGACATGGCCAAATTTGAGTTTGGCAAGGTCAATGGAATGTGCGGTAAAGCTGCATATGAATATATTGCAAAAAGTATTGAGCTTGCGAATAATGGCAAGGTTGATGCTGTTGCGACGACACCGATCAATAAAGAGTCTTTACGTGCAGGAGGAATCAATTATATTGGACATACAGAGATCTTTGGTGCCCTTACCAATACAGAAGATCCTCTGACAATGTTCGAGACGAATGGAATGAGAGTGTTCTTCCTGACAAGACATGTATCCTTAAGAGAGATGTTGGATATGATCACCAAAGACCGAATTAAGGATTATGTGAAACGATGTATGGAAGCTCTGAAGAAGCTCGGTGTAACAGATGGAACGATGGCGATTGCCGGACTGAATCCGCACAGTGGAGAGCACGGGTTGTTTGGCTGGGAAGAGGTGAATGAGATTACACCGGCGATCGAGGAGTTACAGGCAGAAGGATATAACGTGGTGGGCCCGATTGGAGCAGATTCTGTATTCCATCAGGCTGCGCAGGGACGTTACAACAGTGTATTATCTCTGTATCATGATCAGGGACATATTGCAACAAAGACA
Organism: Bariatricus sp. SGI.161; assembly: GCF_050313695.1. Lineage (NCBI taxonomy): Bacteria > Bacillati > Bacillota > Clostridia > Lachnospirales > Lachnospiraceae > Bariatricus > Bariatricus sp. SGI.161. The sequence goes on along the minus strand of NZ_JBNPLX010000038.1, from coordinate 3,242 downwards.
CTTGATTTCGAAAAGACGATTGCAATTACCAATGGAATGCCTATTCTCCGTACATCTGTTGATCACGGCACTGCATTTGATATTGCAGGAAAAGGAATCGTAAGCGCCGTCAGCATGATCGAAGCTATTTTGTTGGCAGCAAAATACGCACCTAACTTTACAAAATAATATTGAGAAAGGAAGAGGAGTTCTATTATGGTAAACGGACTTAGTGGGGAAAGAATGTTAATTGGTCTGGCAATTGGTATTGCTGTCCTGATATTCTTGGTATTGAAGACAAAAGTACAGGCATTTCTTGCATTGATCATCTGTACGATTATTGTTGGTGTAGTAGGTGGAATGCCACTTGCAAACACAACGATTGAGGTAGATGGTGTCCAGAAGACATTCGGTATCATTAACTCAATTACATCTGGTTTTGGAGGAACACTTGGAAGTATTGGTATCATCATCGGTTTCGGTGTTATGATGGGGCAGATTTTTGAAGTGACAGGAGCAGCAAAGAGAATGGCGCATACATTCTTAAAGTTGTTTGGTAAGAAGAGAGAAGAAGAGGCGCTGGCTTTAACAGGTTTCCTTGTATCTATTCCGATTTTCTGTGATTCTGGTTTCGTAGTACTTGCACCTATCGCAAAAGCTATTTCAAAAGCAACAAAGAAGTCTGTAATCGGCCTTGGTGTTGCACTTGCAGCAGGTCTTGTTATTACACACTCTTTAGTTCCGCCTACACCAGGTCCACTTGGAGTCTGCGGTATCTTTGGCGTAGATGTTGGAAAATTCATTCTGCTGACGATTGTTCTTGCTTTGCCAATGGCAATTGCATGTATAGCTTATGCAAGATTATTCTTGTCTAAGAAATATTATCGCGTTGTCAATGATGAAGGTGAGATCGTTGAAGCAGAATATCGTGAACCTGATTATGAAGCAGCATTTGCAATGGATATGTCTGGTGTTCCCGGAACATTTGAATCATTCCTTCCTTTGATTGCACCGATTATCTTAATCCTTATCAATACAGTGGCATCTGCATTAGGTAAGACTACTGGTATTATGGAAATCCTGATTTTCTTAGGACAGCCTATCGTGGCAGTTGGAATCGGTCTGTTACTTGCAATCTTTACATTGGGAAGAAAATTAGACAGACATACATGTGTTTCAGAGATGGAAAAAGGTATGATGTCTGCTGGTATTATTATGTTGGTAACTGGCGGTGGCGGTGCACTGGGACAGATTATCAAGGATTCTGGTCTTGGTAACTTTATGGCAGAAGGACTTGCTCAGACAGCAATTCCAATTATTATTCTTCCATTATTGATTTCTACAGCGATGAGATTCATCCAGGGATCCGGTACAGTTGCTATGACAACGGCAGCAAGTATCTCCGCACCAATTATCATTGCATCTGGTGTAAATCCTATACTCGGAGCAGTTGCATGCTGTGTAGGTTCACTGTTCTTTGGATACTTTAATGATAGTTATTTCTGGGTTGTTAACAGAACTCTTGGAGTAAGTGAAGCGAAAGACCAGTTGACGATTTGGTCTGTAACATCTACGGTTGCATGGGCAGTCGGTGTTGTAGAAGTATTGGTATTGAGTATTTTTATGTAATGAGCTAAAATAAATGCAGTGGAACGAATGTTTCCACTGCATTTTTAGTCTATATTAACATAAAAGTCAGGAGGAAAAGTCAGATGCTGGCAGCAGAGAGACAATCCATAATTGTAGAACTTATTCATGAGAATGGAAGTGTCCAGGTGGAAGAACTGGCACTGCAGTTAAACGTGAGTCCTATGACGATTCGACGGGATCTTATGAAGCTTCAGGAAGATAATAAGGTGGAAAGGTGTCACGGCGGAGCAGTTGCAAAACAGGAAGTGACTTATGAGGATAAACAGACCAGCCACAAAGAAGAAAAAAAGAAGATTGCAAGAACCTGCTTGCCATTTGTGAAAGAAGGTGATACGATGTTTCTGGATGCGGGCACGACTACTTATGAAATTGCCAGGTTAATTAAGGATATCCCGGGAATTATGATTGTCACCAATGATTTGGAGATTGCGCAATTGTTAAAAAGCAGCGATGCAGAACTATTTATTTGTGGTGGAAATATTCAGAAGTCAACGGGCAGTATGTTTGACAGATATGCTACGGATATGCTGGCAGATTTTAAATTTGATGTTGGATTCTTTGGAGCGGCGTCTATCAATGCATCATTTGAAGTAACAACTCCTACAATGGAGAAAATGTGGCTGAAGAGGGAAACTCCAAAACAATGTGAAAAATCATATCTCGTGGTAGATCAGTCAAAATTTGACCGCCAGGCGATGGCAAAGATTAATGATTTAGGGGATTATACGGGAGTTGTTACGGATAAAAAGTTTGACTTAAGAGAAAGAAAAAGGCTGGATGATTTGGGAGCAATTATTGTTGAAGTGGAATGAATATAATTAATGAAGGAGAAGATACTCAAAAGTATCCTCTCCTTTATCAATTTAATAGGTAATTTCCTGAAGATACAGACCTTTTGGATCGCAAGGTGCACTTGGATTCTGGATTCCGGCAAAGATATCTTCTATGTCTTCTTTCATACGATTGCCAAGGCCGATATCCAGCAATGTCCCGATAAGCAGACGTGCCATATTATGGAGGAAATCGTCTGCATGAATCAGAATCTGCATCTCTTCGGTGTCTCCATAAACTTCGATTTCGTAGATCTCTCGCACTGTGGATTTTGATTTTTTTGCGGAAGAGAAATTTTTGAAATCATGTTTACCGATTAAAAGCATTGCTGCCTGCTGCATCAATTTTTTGTCTGGAATCTTATAACAGTGATAGATATATTTGCGATCGAACACGCTTGGAACATCATCAATAGTCATACGATATACATAAGTTTTGGAAGTAGCATTAAGTTGTGCATGGAATCGCTCGGGCATTTCCTCAACATCGATGATGGCAATATCCATTGGAAGGTAACGGTTCAGATAATGTTTGATATCCTGAACATCCATTTCGGAATCTATTTTGAAGTTCGCAATCTGGGCATAGGCGTGTACTCCGACTTCTGTACGGCAACCGCAGTTTAATTCAATAGTATATTCATCTGTCATTTTTTTTAAAACTTCTATAATTTTATTAGAAATAGTATTGTTGGATTCATCTTTTCCGAGGCGTGTCCATCCCTGATAACGGCTTCCGTCGTATTCTATCGTTAATTTTATATTCCTCATATTGTTATTCTC
>NZ_JBNPLX010000037.1:0-26456 GCF_050313695.1 Bariatricus sp. SGI.161 | reverse complement strand
GCATACCGAATCACAACATCTGTCCCGATAAGCGCTACGACCAGTAAGGCAGCGATCAGTTGCTTACTTCTCTCCTGATACCACTTTTTCTTTTTTACTTCCACAATAGTATCCTGTTCTTTATTCATCCTTATCGCTTCTCATTCTTTTTATAGTTTTCCGCAAACAAAGCCACACCCTGTTTCAGCACCGTCATTTGCGATTTCAGATAATACTCATCCTCGAACAATGCATAGTGAACACTGGCACGAACAAGAATAAATATGAGCGGTGTTATGATGTCATAGGGTATACCAAGCTTCGGTTCAAGCTGTTTTGCATATTCAGTGTAACGCTTGTTAACGCCCTCAAAGAATGCTTTACCGTGTTCATTATATCTGGGATTCGTGTATACCTGATACATCAATCGATATTTTTTGCCGTGCTTCCTGGCTGTCCAGTAAGGAATCTCATCAATGAAGCGGATTAATGCTTCCGTCAACGTGTACAATATTCGAATCTTCAAAACATCTGACAACATGTACAATAGCATCTACTTCACGGATATTTGCAAGGAACTGATTTCCAAGTCCCTCTCCCTTGGAAGCACCCTTTACAAGACCTGCAATATCTACAAATTCAATGGCCGCCGGAATAATCTTTTTTGTATGGTACATCTCGCCAAGTACATTCAATCTCTCATCCGGTACCGTTACAACACCCACATTCGGGTCAATGGTACAGAACGGATAATTTGCTGACTCTGCTCCCGCTTTTGTAAGGGAGTTAAACAAGGTACTCTTTCCTACATTCGGCAAACCTACGATTCCTAATTTCATTTATATTCACATCTCCTTTATTTTCAATAGTTTCGTTTATAAAGTTTATCACATAGACTCTTATTTTTCAATCTCAGGATAGTCTTTATAAAATTTTATAGCAGGAATCGATTCAAACAGATTCCTGCTACAATATTTAATATCCTTTAACCTGTATACATTTTTCAACCAGCCATTCTTTTACTTCATCACGCATGATATATCTTTGAACAGCATCTTCCGGAGCTTCCTTCTCCATCTCTTCTACACTTTCATAGCCAAGCTCTTCGGCAAGTGATACCTTTGCTTCTTCAATTTCTTCCTCTGAAAGCTTGATGTTCTCTTTCTCGCAGATCAGCGCAACAACCAGATCTTCTTTTACATTAGATTTTGCCTGTTCTTCAGCATATTCCTCAAATCCGTCTTCTGTAACACCGAGATACTTGTCAATAAAATCTGCGAACTCCATATCATAATAATCAGCACCACTCTGGTAATACTCGTAAAATGACTGTTTTTCATCTTCCAGACTATCTTCTGGATATTCTTTTACCTCTGTATTGTCAAGAACCTTCTTCCATACACTCTCAAGAAGTTCAGATTTTACATATTCGTCATTATTCTCTTCCAGAAGCTCTCTCATCTCTTTGCGGTATTCTTCAACGGTCTCCGACTTCTGAGAAATTGTCTGTACAAATTCATCTGTGAGATCTGGAAGCTCCTCCTCTTGAACATTCGTAATAGTTATTTCTAACAATGCATCCTGACCAGCCAAAGATTTGTCTGAATAATCAGCTGAAAACGTATTATTCAGACTAAAAGATTCTCCTTTTTTACGTCCGATCAGATTATCATCAAATCCATCATACAATGAGTTATTACCAATTGTAAGCTGATATCCATTTGCTGATGCCGTTTCACTATCAACCTTACTGCCATTAACATAAGTCGCATAATCAATTGTAACAACATCTCCGTCCTGAATCACTCTGTCCACATCATTTAATACCGCAAATCCTTCCAGTACTTTCTGAATGTTATTCTCTACCGATTCATCTGTAATCTCAGGAACATCTACCGCCTCGACCTCTACTCCTTCATATTTTGAAATTGTTATGTAATCGTTAGAAGCTCCACTGGAGGAACACCCCGCCATTATGAAAACCGCTCCAAAAACTGCCAAACTTGATAATACTTTCTTTTTCACAACACTGTACCTCACATTTCTAGTATTCCCTGTGTTTTACTATAACATATTTGACAAAAAATAGGAATAGTGTTCACTTTTTTTTCATATTTTCACACAAAAGATGCGCTTTATCTTGCCATTTTGTAAATATTCATAATGTCTTCTTTTCCAAGCACCTTTACACAACCAACTGTACGTCTGCCGAAGAAGGAACATTTTTCTGCCAGTTCTTCAATCTGTGCATCTGTAACCTGTATTCCCAACTCACTGATTGATGTAGGCATATCAACAGAACGATAAAATGCTTCCATTGCTTCGATTCCCGCGATTGCCGTCTGCTCTTTATTCTCTTTTGACTCAACCTGCAAAACATTTTCTGCAAATTTCACAAATCTGTCGATACTGTCTTTATAAACATATCTCGCCCAACTACCCCATACTGCTGAAAGTCCGGCACCATGTGCAACATCAAACATTCCGCCAAGTTCATGTTCAATCTGATGTGAAGCCCAGTCACCGCCGTCTGTTCCACAACCGGTAAGCCCATTGTGAGATAAACTTCCGGCCCACATTACTTCTGCACGCGCATCATAGTTTTCTGGATCATCTTTCAAAATCTTAGCATTCTTAATTACCGTACGCATCAGAGCTTCACTGATTCCATCTGTCAATTCCATATTATCTCCGGAATTCAGATAACGTTCCATGGTATGCATTAAAATATCTACACAGCCGCACTGCGTCTGATAAGCAGGTAATGAATAGGTAAGTTCCGGATTTAAAATTGCAAATTTGCAACGGCAATGATCGTTACTGTATCCGCGTTTGAGCCATCCCTCTTCATTTGTAATAACAGATGAATCACTCATCTCACTTCCTGCTGCAGCAATCGTTAGAATCGCCCCGATCGGGAGGCATCCCTGTGGTTCTCGCACCTCATCATAAAAATCCCACACATCGCCTTCATTAGCAACTCCATAACCGATTGCTTTTGAAGAATCAATCACACTTCCGCCGCCAACGGCAAGAATAAAATCAACACCTTCTTTTTTACAAAGCTCTATTCCTTCACGGACTAATGAAAGATGTGGATTGGGAACAACCCCGCTCAACATTACATACTCAACACCTTCTTCGTCCAGTGATTCACAAACTCTGTCAAGCAGCCCAGATTTTTTTGCACTTGTTCCACCGTAGTGAATTAATACTTTTTTGCAATCCTGTGCTTTTATTAATCTTCCAGTTTCTTTTTCTGAATTTTTCCCAAATACAACTCTCGTCGGTGTGTAATATTCAAAATTATACATATAGATTCCTCCTTATTTTCGGCAGAAAAGGGCGGAATGTCCGAACATTCTGCCCCTTCTTTATCATTTACAGCAATTCAATAATTCCATCTGCCATTGAAGTTAAGATAATGCAGCAGGATGTTGCTCCTGCATCCAGTACTCCTCTGGAACGCTCGCCCAGACGGCTGGAACGCCCAAATTTTGCTACCATATCTTTGGTTGAATCACGGCCTGCTGCTGCCGCTGCTTTCATTTCTTCCAATGCTTCCTTGTAGTCTTTTCCTGCTTCTGCTGCGGCTTTTAATACGTCTACCGATGGGGAAAGTGTATCTACCAGTGTCTTGTCTCCCACTCTTGCATCCACGATTCCGCAAAGTCCTTTCAGTCCTGCTTCCAGCATCGCTGCAAGATCTGCCACTGTGATCTCTTCTAAGTCTTCCCCTGCTTCTGCCATATCCATCAGGATCGTTCCATATATCGGTCCCATGGATCCGCCAATCTCATTTAACAGGATCATTCCCAGTTCATCCAGACCTTCTGTGAAACTGAACTCTTCGTCTTTGAATCTTTCTTCAAATACGCTGAAGCCCTTGTTCATGTTCATTCCGTGGTCACCGTCTCCGATCAGACCATCTACTTCTCCAAGATATGCTTTGTTCTCCTGGATCCCTTTTACCATTTTTAATAAAATGGATTTCCCTTCTGCGTTTTTAAATGCGCTCATATGTTTATCCTCCGAGATTTGATTCGAATTCCTATTTCATTCTCTTCTTAGAACTGCTTCAGTCCCATACTGTTTGCCGGCATGTCGATCAGTTCTTTCAACTCATCATCCAGTTTCATGATCGTGAGAGTTGCTCCCATCATTTCCAGAGATGTGAAGTAGTTTCCTACATATGCCTTATGTGTCTTGATTCCTTTTGCGGTAAGGATCTTATCGATCTCATCATATAATACGTAGAGCTCCATGACTGGTGTTGCTCCAAGTCCGGATACAAGTACAACTACTTCATCGCCTTCTACAAACGGATAGTCCGGTACGACTACGTCTACCATTCTCTGAGCCATCTGCGCTGCTGTTTCCAGTTCACATACTTCGATTCCCGGTTCTCCATGATGGCCGATTCCTACCTCCATTGTTCCTTCTTTGATCTCAAAGTTTGGATGGCCGACTGCCGGAAGTGTACATGGGGTAAGGCCGATTCCTACGGAACGTGTGTTGTCGATCGCTTTCTGCGCTGCTGCGATGACTTCATCCAGGTCTCCGCCCTGTGCTGCTTTCGCTCCGCCGACTTTCCACATCAGAACTTCTCCTGCTACTCCACGACGTTTTTCTCTCTGATCCTTCGGTGCAGATGCCACATCATCATTTGCTACTACTGTCTTTACTGTGATTCCGGCTTTTTTTGCCATCTTTACAGCCATCTTTACGTTCATGTTATCTCCGGAATAGTTTCCATATAAACATGCAACACCTTTTCCCTGATCTGCCACCTTTGCTGCATCCAGGAATGCTGCTGCTGTCGGTGAAGAACAGATCTCACCTACTGCTACTGCATCGCAGAGATTCTTTCCACAATATCCTACAAATGCCGGTTTATGACCGGATCCGCCGCCTGTGATCACTCCAACTTTTCCTTCCGGAATGTCTTTTGCTTTTACTACTCGCGGATTTTCTGTTGCTTCTACAATATCGCTATGTGCCTTTAAGAATCCTTTCAGCATCTCATCAACAATATTGTCCGGATTATTTAAAATACGCTGCATTTTCTTTCCTCCTCGTGCTTATGCTTCCATATCTGGTACTAATACAACTTTCAGAGCTCCATTTTCACCTGTCTTAGCAATATGGAACGCTTCTTCCCATTTTTCCAGTGGGAATTTATGTGTTACTACTCCTTCTGTTGGAAGTTTTCCGTTTCCGATCCATTCGATAACTGTATCATAGCAGAATGGACTTAAGTGTACACCAAGAAGATCTAATTCTTTTCTGTCAGAAATGATAGACCAGTCTACAGTTACCGGTGCACCAAATACTGAGAATTCTACGAAACGTCCCATCTTACGGATGCAGTCAAGTCCCTGCTGTACGCTTGACGGATGTCCGCTTGCTTCAATATAGATATCACATCCGTATCCGCCTGTCATCTCTTTGATCTTAGCTACTACGTCCTCTTTTCCTGGATTCATAACGATATCTGCACCGAATTCTTTTGCTTTTTTCAGACGTTCGTCATTCATATCTAATACGATGAGACATTTTGGATTACACTGTTTGAGTGCTCCTACCATACCAAGACCAAGTGTTCCTACTCCTGACTGTACAACTACGTCTGTTGTCTTAACCTGCGCACGGTCTACACAGTGGAAAGAACATCCGTATGGCTCGATCAGCGCTGCCTGCTCAATCGGCATATCTGCCGGTACCAGGTACGGAATTGCTTCTTTTGTTAATTTTACATATTCAGCCATACCACCGTTTACATTGTTCTGGAATCCAAACAGGTCATGCTTCTCACACATCCAGTGACGTCCTGTCTTACAGAACATACACTCCCCACATGGTACGATCTGTTCCGGACAGATTCTGTCGCCAATCTTCCAGTTCCCTTTTACATTTGGTCCGATCTCTACTACTTTACCTACGAATTCATGTCCCGGAATCATTGGTTCCTTGATGTATTTTGCCTGTCCATCAAATCCCCAGAAGCTTGCTGCACCCGCAAATGCTTTTGTATCTCCGGCGCAGATACCACATGCTTCTACCTTCAGGATCATTTCACCTTCGCCTGCTCTTGGTGTGTCTACCATTTCAAATCTGTAGTCGCCTGGTGCGTATGCAACGATTGCTTTCATTTTCTCTGGTAAATTGCTCATTTTTGTTCCACCTTTCTTAATAAAATCACCGCTTTTGTAAACATCTTTTACATAAGTATATAAGTTACTATACTTTTTGTCAATTGACTTGTTATACAATATATTTAATCCATTTTTGTGTATTATGACTTTTCTTACACTTTTTTTTTTGTTATAATAATAAATAATCAACAAAGAGGTATTAGATTATGAGCTCAATGACAACGTCCTATGTTCGCCAAAAAAACAAACAAGCCATTCTTAAATATATATATAATGAAAAATGTACTTGCCAGCAGCTTATCTGTGAAACATTGGGAATCAGTCGTCCAACTGTAATTCCTATTCTTCGTGAATATGCTGAAGAAGGCCTGATTATTAAGGACGGATTTTTTGACTCTACCGGTGGTCGAAAAGCAAATGCATTAGTTTTTGTTGCAAATTCAAAAGTTGCATTAGGCGTAGAGCTTCTAATCGACGCTTACAAGATTACTGCAGTAGATCTTTACGGTGAAACCATCGCAAGCATTCACATCCAGGCCCCATTTGAGAATTCAGAAGATTACTACCATATAGTTTGTGATTCCATCAAACAGTTCATTTCGGAAAATAACATTGCATCAGATAAGATTCTTGGCATTGGCATTGTTCTTCAAGGCCTGATTTCTTCTGACGGTACGTATGTAACTTATGGTAAGATTTTAAATTGTACAGGACTAACAATTGATTCCTTTACCAAACAGCTTTCGTATCCATGTAAATTTTTTCATGATGCAGAAGCTGCTGCTCAGGATGAATTATGGCAGAACCCTGCTCTTCAGAACGCAATTTACATGAATATCCGAAGCCATGTCAGCGGTGCTGTTATTGTAAACAGGGATTTCTTGCAGGGTACGGAATTAAAAAGCGGCGTATTTGAACATATGTCCCTGGTTCCTTCTGGACGTTCCTGCTACTGTGGCCGCAAAGGCTGCGTAGAGACATATTGTTCTACACAAGCCCTTTTAGATATGGAAGGTTCTTTAGATACGTTTTTCAAAAAGCTTCGCAATGATGATAAAAAGTGTAAAGATTATTGGATAAAATATCTCAACTATCTCGCCACTTCTATCAACAACTTGCGAATGTTCATTGATTATCCGATTATAATCGGCGGAACACTGGCTCCATATCTGCAGGAATCTGACATCAGGCTTCTGCATCAGATGATCTATGATAATACGGCTTTTCCAACGGATTCTGAATTTATCCATGCAAGCCAGTGTACAGATTTTACAATCAGCCGCGGAGCGGCACTGCCATATGTGAAAAAGTTTTTATTTTCTGTGATGGAGATATAGAAAAGAAATCTTCTGTCACTTTTTCTGATGTTCAAATTTCACATTTTTTATTCCATAATCTCTCTTAAATTCTTGATAATCTTATCCGCCTCGCTAAGATCCTGATTCCCAGATGTTGGATTTTCATAACCATAACAGAATATTCCTGCATTCTTTGCTGCCTTTACTCCAGAACCGGAATCCTCTACTGCAATCGCACACTCTGCCGGAAGTCCGGCAAGTTCAAGCACTTTGAGATAAGCATCTGGTGCCGGTTTCTTTGTCTTAATCTCATTTCCTGATACGGTATAATCAAAATAATCTTTAACATGAAGCATCTGCAGTGCATCATTAACCAAAACTCTTGTTGATGAGGAAGCAAGTCCGATTTTCATATCATTTGCTTTTGCCCATTCAATTACTTCCTTAAATCCATCGGAAGGCTGCACATGGTTTTTCTCAATCTGCATAGCAACCAAACCATACTGCTCCGCTTCAAAATCATAAGGATCGCCTTCCATATTGCATAAAGCCAGCACCTGTCTCCAGAAGCCACTGGACGACTTTCCTACTGCATCAGGAAATGACTCATCCGGAACAATGTTCCATTTTTCAAACATCATCTTCCTTGCATTTTCATGGAGTGGTTCACTGTCAAGAACCACTCCGTCCATATCAAAAATTATGATTTTTATATCTTCTTTCTTCATCTTATTTTCCCTGGCCATATTTATTCAGGAAGAAGTCATGGAAAAAGTCAATATCTTCCTGTGAGATTTCAGTTGGTCCGCCAATCGCCATACTGTTAATATAAACCTGCGCAGCCTTTTCCAAAACATTGGATCCGGTAAATGCCTCTGCAACAGTACGTCCGACTGTGATCGCGCCATGATTGGCAATCAATGCTCCCGCCCTTTCTTTTAATGCTTTTACTACTTCTGCTGCCATTTCTTTTGTTCCCGGCATTGTGTATCCTGCAAGTCTTACAGAACCACCAAGAATCTGCACCTGATCATCACAGATCGGTGGAATCTCTTTTCGCGCTGTTGCTACTGTAAGAGCATATGTAGAATGTGTATGCACTACACCATTTACCTCTGGTCTGTCTTTATAAATTGCAGAATGAACAACGGCTTCAATTGATGGCTTCAGATTTCCTTCATACTCTAATGTATTCATATTTACGATGACCATCTGTTCAGGATACAGACGAGAATAATCCATTCCTGAAGGAGTAATGACCATATAATCCTCATCAATACGTGCAGAGATATTTCCCCATGTTCCTGCCACAAGTCCGCTTTCAGACATATCTTTTGCTGTTTTACATACTTCAGCCTGCATTAATTTTGCTTTTTCTCTGTTCATTTGCTTTTCCTCCTATATGAAATATTTACATGTTTTAATGATATCAGGATTTTTTAATATCTGTACTGGTATAATAAATGTTCACCATTCATAAATCTTTTTACATCTGCAACGATCTGTTTTGTATGATTTACAAGTACGTCATCTGTTGCTCCTGCAATATGTGGTGTTATGACAACATTATCAAGTTCTGTCACATATGGGTGATTACTTGCAAGCGGTTCACTTGCATATACATCAAATGCTGCTCCTGCAATTTTCTTTTCTCTTAATGCATCGATCAATGCTTCTTCATCAAGGATCGCTCCCCTGGATGCATTGATAAAATAAGCCGTCGGTTTCATATAAGATATCATCTCACGATTGATGCACCCTTTTGTCTGATCGGTAATCTTCATGTGACATGTAATAAAATCGGATTCCTGCATGACCTGTTTCAAAGAAGCAGCTTTTCTCACGCCGAATTCTTCTATATCAATTTCTCCAACATACGGATCATAAATAAGAAGCTCCATACCAATTGCTCTTGCAATCTTTCCAACTCTTCTTCCGATACTTCCATATCCTACGATACCAAGTGTCTTTCCATGAAGCTGTGTTCCCTTAAAGATCATATACGGTGAATCCATATCCATATCCCAGATCATATCTACCTTAAGACCATCTTTTGTAACTTTTTTCGCATCTGGATTTCCAGTAAATTTTCCTGCCTTTAAAGCACCATGTGCCATTGGTATTTTTCTTGCAATTGAAAGCATCAGTCCAATCGTCATTTCAGCTGTAGAGTCAGAATTTCTACCTGGTGTGTAAAGAACGGGAATACCTCTTTCTTTTGCCGCAGCCATGTCAACATTCACTGGTGTCGCTCTTGTACACGCAATCAGCTTCAGATTTGGTGCGCTTTCGATTACTTTTCTTGTGATATCATCATAGCTTGTAATGATCATGTCAGCATCCTTTGTCTTTTCAATCAGTTCCTCTTCTGACATTTTCGGTAATCCAAGTGCCCATCCGTCTTTTACAACTTCACCAACCTCATATAAAGGTTTCAATTCTTCTTCATTATACTCTGCTGTAAAAAATATTTTCATATCTGATCCTCCTCATCTATTGCACGCATATCTTTGTTCATCTGATGTCTGTAATTCCAGAACTCATCATTATGCATTCTGATATTTTTATATAATTCGTAAAGAATATCGTATTTTTTCGTATTCTTTTTATTTGGTTCGTACACGCGTGTAAATGTACAGGCTTTTTCCACTGCTTCCTCATAATCCTTATAAAGCCCCTGGGATACACCGACCATCAGGGCAACCCCTTTTGCTCCAAGTTCTTTTCCTGCAGGAATCATCACTTTCATACCGATTGCATCCGCAATCATCTGTGCCCATACAGGACTTTTCGCTCCGCCCCCGGCAAGGAAAATAGTTCCGCTCTTATCAACATTCATAAGGCAGTCCCTGATAGAAAGAGTAATTCCTTCATACACTGCTCTTACAAGCGTTTCCCTTGTCGTCGCCTGACTGATTCCAAAGAAGCTTGCTCTTGCGTAGGGATGATAAAACGGTGCTCTCTCTCCCGCGACGCTGATGTATGGATGGTATACCACACCACCGCAACCCACCGGCACACTATCTATCATTTTATCAATCTCATTAAAATCTTTTGTATTTGCTACATTTTCTAACAACCAGTCAATATTTGGCGTTCCATTCAATGTTGGCTGCAGTTCTACATACAAATCACCCAATGGATGTTTCTCATATCTGGAGTTCTCTGCCCCAAAATCGCAGTCTTCTTTTTTCATTACAATTTCGCTCGCACAGGTTGTTCCTAAAATAACACATACATCTTTTTCATGAATCGCTCCCAGACCAACTGCTGTAGCAGATGTATCAAGTGCTCCTGCAATTACAGGAAGGCCTCTGCGAAGCCCCACTTCATCTGCAAATGAATCCAGCACAGTACCCACAACATCATCTGAGCGTACCGGATCTGGCAAATATCCTCTATATTCTGCAATATTCATTGCCTCCATAAGGTCAATTGCAATTTCCCCAGTCTGAACATTTATAAGAGAAGTAAGACTGTCCGTAATCTCAGTTTTTATCTCTCCAGTCAGCTTAAACCGAATCCAGTCCTTACAAAACACAAGTTTATCTGCTTTATCCAGAATATCCTTTCTGTTTTCCTTCATCCATTTTAAGAGAATCATCTGATTTCCTAAAAGCGGCGGTGTGCCCGTCGTTTTATGATACATTTTCCCGACTTTGGGATTCTCTTTTGTGATCGCACCGACTTCATTTACCGCTCTTCCATCACACCACAAAATCGCATTTTGTACCGAATTACCCTCTTTATCAATCAGCCAGCATCCTTCACCCTGGCCAGTAACCCCTACTCCTGCAATGTCCTCTTTGGCAGCCACACCTGACTGCACTACCATCTGTATGCAGTACTTTACCCTTTCCCATACAGCGTCCATATCCTGTTCAACTTTATTACCTTTGCTGTTAATAGTCTTACTTTCTCTACTTGCAACACTTGCTTCATTACCATGTTCGTCAAACAGCACGGCTTTTACATTTGATGTTCCCACATCAATTCCCAGAATATATTTCATATCATGCCTCCTTATACAATCTTCATGACTTCTCGGGCTGTCGTTTCATCAACGATCAATGTATTTATACAACCAGAATACAGTACTGCCCGAATTGCTTCTACTTTTAGCTGTCCTGATGCTACCAGTACCGTATTTCTAATATTCTTTAAACATTCTATGTCTGCTCCTAATAGGCGGTCGGTTAATGGACAATTGTCATAACTTCCATCTTTTCTTACCGGATTCATGGCGATATCTCCTACAAATCCATTCTTTCTTAATACTTTCAAATCTTCTTTTGTAAGATGACCTCTGGTGTACATGGTAGATTGTTCCGTCAATTCTCCAACTCCCAGAACCGCAATATTACATTTCTTCATCAATTCATAAGACGATTTTATAACTTTTTCTTTCATAAGCCATTGCTTCGTTTCTGCGTTTTCCACTACAACCGGAGCATATAACATCTGGCTTGAGCAATCTAGTTTATTCGCAAATCCTCTGGCTATTTCATCCGATTTTTCTGCTAACTGATCGATATTCTGTGCTCCAATCAACTGCACAACTCTACATCCACTGCGTTTATGAAAAGGAAGTCGATTCACAACTTCTGCCAGAGTCCTTCCCCATGAAACTCCAATAATATCCCCCTGTTGTATTACTTCATCCAAATACTGTGCTGCCACATCTGCCACTTTATAAATGGCGGTATCCTTTTCCCCATAATCATTCGTTACCAGCACTTCGTTTAAGTGGAAATGCTCTTCAATCTGCGTCTCAAGTGCAATATGCTCTCTCTCATATCCATGAATATTAATTGTCACAATATCCAGATCCGGAAGAGAATTGATAATCTGATTTACTTTTTGACGTGTAAAAGATAACCTTTTTGCAATTTCATCCTGCGTCATTCCAAGTGTATAGTACCAATATGCAATCTTTATATATAAATTTCTATTCATTTTACTTCCCTTTCAGTGCAAATGTAATAACAAATTACATTTGTAATTTTAGTATATCATTTCCTATACATATGTCAATTGTTTACTTCCACTACTTCATCAAATTTCTTTAACAATTTTACTTTTGAAAACAAGGCTTACTAAAGTTTCCTAAAATTGAAAAACAAGGGACAAGCTATCCTCGTCCCTTGTTTATTTTTTATTTACAGCAATTCAATGATTCCATCAGCCATTGAAGTTAAGATAATGCAGCAGGATGTTGCTCCTGCATCCAGTACTCCTCTGGAACGCTCGCCCAGACGGCTGGAACGTCCAAATTTTGCTACCATATCTTTGGTTGAATCACGGCCTGCTGCTGCCGCTGCTTTCATTTCTTCCAATGCTTCCTTGTAGTCTTTTCCTGCTTCTGCTGCGGCTTTTAATACGTCTACCGATGGGGAAAGTGTATCTACCAGTGTCTTGTCTCCCACTCTTGCATCCACGATTCCGCAAAGTCCTTTCAGTCCTGCTTCCAGCATCGCTGCAAGATCTGCCACTGTGATCTCTTCTAAGTCTTCCCCTGCTTCTGCCATATCCATCAGGATCGTTCCATATATCGGTCCCATGGATCCGCCAATCTCATTTAACAGGATCATTCCCAGTTCATCCAGACCTTCTGTGAAACTGAACTCTTCGTCTTTGAATCTTTCTTCAAATACGCTGAAGCCCTTGTTCATGTTCATTCCGTGGTCACCGTCTCCGATCAGACCATCTACTTCTCCAAGATATGCTTTGTTCTCCTGGATCCCTTTTACCATTTTTAATAAAATGGATTTCCCTTCTGCGTTTTTAAATGCGCTCATATGTTTATCCTCCGAGATTTGATTCGAATTCCTATTTCATTCTCTTCTTAGAACTGCTTCAGTCCCATACTGTTTGCCGGCATGTCGATCAGTTCTTTCAACTCATCATCCAGTTTCATGATCGTGAGAGTTGCTCCCATCATTTCCAGAGATGTGAAGTAGTTTCCTACATATGCCTTATGTGTCTTGATTCCTTTTGCGGTAAGGATCTTATCGATCTCATCATATAATACGTAGAGCTCCATGACTGGTGTTGCTCCAAGTCCGGATACAAGTACAACTACTTCATCGCCTTCTACAAACGGATAGTCCGGTACGACTACGTCTACCATTCTCTGAGCCATCTGCGCTGCTGTTTCCAGTTCACATACTTCGATTCCCGGTTCTCCATGATGGCCGATTCCTACCTCCATTGTTCCTTCTTTGATCTCAAAGTTTGGATGGCCGACTGCCGGAAGTGTACATGGGGTAAGGCCGATTCCTACGGAACGTGTGTTGTCGATCGCTTTCTGCGCTGCTGCGATGACTTCATCCAGGTCTCCGCCCTGTGCTGCTTTCGCTCCGCCGACTTTCCACATCAGAACTTCTCCTGCTACTCCACGACGTTTTTCTCTCTGATCCTTCGGTGCAGATGCCACATCATCATTTGCTACTACTGTCTTTACTGTGATTCCGGCTTTTTTTGCCATCTTTACAGCCATCTTTACGTTCATGTTATCTCCGGAATAGTTTCCATATAAACATGCAACACCTTTTCCCTGATCTGCCACCTTTGCTGCATCCAGGAATGCTGCTGCTGTCGGTGAAGAACAGATCTCACCTACTGCTACTGCATCGCAGAGATTCTTTCCACAATATCCTACAAATGCCGGTTTATGACCGGATCCGCCGCCTGTGATCACTCCAACTTTTCCTTCCGGAATGTCTTTTGCTTTTACTACTCGCGGATTTTCTGTTGCTTCTACAATATCGCTATGTGCCTTTAAGAATCCTTTCAGCATCTCATCAACAATATTGTCCGGATTATTTAAAATACGCTGCATTTTCTTTCCTCCTCGTGCTTATGCTTCCATATCTGGTACTAATACAACTTTCAGAGCTCCATTTTCACCTGTCTTAGCAATATGGAACGCTTCTTCCCATTTTTCCAGTGGGAATTTATGTGTTACTACTCCTTCTGTTGGAAGTTTTCCGTTTCCGATCCATTCGATAACTGTATCATAGCAGAATGGACTTAAGTGTACACCAAGAAGATCTAATTCTTTTCTGTCAGAAATGATAGACCAGTCTACAGTTACCGGTGCACCAAATACTGAGAATTCTACGAAACGTCCCATCTTACGGATGCAGTCAAGTCCCTGCTGTACGCTTGACGGATGTCCGCTTGCTTCAATATAGATATCACATCCGTATCCGCCTGTCATCTCTTTGATCTTAGCTACTACGTCCTCTTTTCCTGGATTCATAACGATATCTGCACCGAATTCTTTTGCTTTTTTCAGACGTTCGTCATTCATATCTAATACGATGAGACATTTTGGATTACACTGTTTGAGTGCTCCTACCATACCAAGACCAAGTGTTCCTACTCCTGACTGTACAACTACGTCTGTTGTCTTAACCTGCGCACGGTCTACACAGTGGAAAGAACATCCGTATGGCTCGATCAGCGCTGCCTGCTCAATCGGCATATCTGCCGGTACCAGGTACGGAATTGCTTCTTTTGTTAATTTTACATATTCAGCCATACCACCGTTTACATTGTTCTGGAATCCAAACAGGTCATGCTTCTCACACATCCAGTGACGTCCTGTCTTACAGAACATACACTCCCCACATGGTACGATCTGTTCCGGACAGATTCTGTCGCCAATCTTCCAGTTCCCTTTTACATTTGGTCCGATCTCTACTACTTTACCTACGAATTCATGTCCCGGAATCATTGGTTCCTTGATGTATTTTGCCTGTCCATCAAATCCCCAGAAGCTTGCTGCACCCGCAAATGCTTTTGTATCTCCGGCGCAGATACCACATGCTTCTACCTTCAGGATCATTTCACCTTCGCCTGCTCTTGGTGTGTCTACCATTTCAAATCTGTAGTCACCTGGTGCGTATGCAACGATTGCTTTCATTTTCTCTGGTAAATTGCTCATAATTATTACCTCCTAAAATAAACATGAATTTAAACTATATAGATACAGGAATAAAATCCAGTCATCCCTGTAATCCCTCATTATTTTTTTCTAAAAGACAAACTTCTTCCCCGGAAGCCCGAGGAAGAAGTTTAGAATACACATATGTATTATTTCGCGCGAATACGATCGCCTGTTTCAATATCAAATAAGTGTGTCTTTTCTCCACGAACTTCCAGTTTGATAATATCTCCAGCTTTGTATCTTGTTTCATCATCTGTGATAAGCATTAATAATGTCTTACCTACATGGATACCGATACGACGTTCGTCACCAAGGTTTTCGAATGTAGCAACTTCTTCTGGAGTACCCTTTGAATCTTCTCCGCCAACAAGCACGTCCATAGGACGAACACCCATTTTACATTTGAAGCCATTACTTACTACGCTATTGTAACGTTCTGGCACTGCAATCTTAAGATTACTGTTGTCGAATGTGAAGAAGAACTGATTTCCATCACCTACGATTGTTGTTTCCAGAATATTCATTGGAGGTTCACCAATAAATGATGCAACGAATTCGTTAACCGGGTCGTCATATACTTCAGCTGGTGTACCATACTGCTGAAGGACACCGAAGTTAATAATCGCAATTTTATCTGCCAATGACATTGCTTCCAACTGATCATGTGTTACATATACAGTTGTACATTTGATTTCATTGATCAAACGTTTAATTTCCGTACGCATTGCCTGACGAGCTTTACCATCCAAATGTGATAAAGGCTCATCCATCAGAAGCAGTTCAGGACGTCTGATAATTGCACGGGCAATATTTACACGCTGTTTCTGTCCACCTGATAACTTTACAGGCATTTTGTCCAGAAGATCATCACACTGCATCAGTGGTGCAATCTCGCGTACACGTTTGTCAATCTCTGCTTTATCAACACCCTTTGCTTTTAAGTTGAACGCTATATTGTCATATACGGTAAGTGGTGGATACATTGCGTAATCTTCGAAAGCAAGACCGATATGTCTGTCCTTTGGATGAAGATTATTTACTAATGTATCTCCGATATAGATCTCACCTGCTGTAATATCCTCAAGACCAGCTGTCATACGAAGTGTTGTAGTTTTACCGCATCCAGAAGGTCCAAGTAAAGCAATAAATTCTCCCTGTTCTGCTTCAAGACTCAGGTTATTAACAGCATAATCATTAGGCTTTTCGCCTTTTTTCTTTTTGCCGCTATTTTCATAACGTTTATAAAGATTTTTAATTGTTAATCCTGCCATCTACTTATCCCTCCAATTCTGCTACTAAAGCTTTCACTGCTGCTTCATTGTATCTTGTCAGGTATTCCTTTGTCTCTGCATCAAAGAATATAGACTGGTCAATCTTAAGATCAACATATACATCCTGGTCAATCTTAACACTAAGACCATTAGGAGCGATCATACGAAGTGTTAATCCATCTTTTTCAGCTACGATAACTGATTTATTACCAATACTCTCATAACTATATACAGAACATTTCATATAACCATCTTTTGGTTCAAATGAGTATTTCACATGCTGTGGTCTAATACCTGCATGTATCTTTTCAATTCCTGTTTCTGCTAATTTAGCATATACATCCGGATCTGCCGGAAGCTCATAAGCTTTTCCTGTTGCATCCATTGTAAATGTATAGCTGTCGCCAGATTTAGAAATTGTGCCTTCAATAATGTTGATCTCCGGATCACCCATTAACTGAGCTACGAATTCATTACATGGCATATAGTAGATTTCATCACCTGTACCAACCTGTACCACTTTACCTTTGTTAATGATAGCAATTCTGTCACCCAGCGCCATTGCTTCCATAAAGTCGTGTGTTACATATACAGATGTTGTACCGAAGTTAGCCTGAATTTCTTTTAACTCAGTACGCATTGAGTTACGAAGTTTTGCATCCAGATGAGCAAGAGGCTCGTCCATAAGGTAAACTCTTGGCGAACGAACAAGTGCACGTCCCATGGCAACACGCTGTTTCTGTCCATTTGACAGCTGGCTTGGAAGACGTTCAAGAAGATAATCCATCTTCATCATCTCTGCTACTGACTGAATTTTTTCTTTAATATATTCTTCATCTTTTTTGTATAATTTACTTCTTAATGGAGAAGCCATGTTATCATATACTGTCATCTGTGGATACAGAGCATAGTTTTCGAATACCATAGCTGTATCTCTGTGAGCAGCATCAACAAGGTTTACAATCTCTCCATCAAATTTTACAACGCCCTCTTCAGGAAGCTGAATACCGGCAATACAGTTAAGAATTGTTGTCTTACCAGCACCAGCAGGTCCAAACAGTACAAAGAATTCTTTGTCTTTAATGTCCAGAGTTACTCCATCAAGAGCAGTAACTTTTCCGAATTTTTTTGTAACATTTTCCAATTGTATTCTTGACATATTCTCACCTCTATCCCTTTACAGCACCGAAACTCAAACCACGTACCAGATGTTTCTGGATACAAAGTGCAAATATAATAGCCGGCATTGCTGAAACAGCAGCTGCTACAGCAAGCTGTCCATAATGTGCACTATCTGTTCCAAGGAACTTCGTAATCGCAACCGTGATTGGCTGAATATTACTTCCACCAAGCATGAGCGGGAATGTGAAGCTGTTCCATGCAAAGATAAATGCAAGAAGAGCTGCTGATACAAGACCCGGTTTGATAAGCGGAATCAGATTCTTAAAGAATATCTGATACCAGCTGTATCCATCAACCTGAGCTGCATATTCAATTTCAACAGAAATATCTTCAAAGTAGCCTCGAACTACCCAAATAAGAAGAGGCATTGAAATCAACTGGTATACCCATATAAGTCCTAAATATGTATCATAGAGTCCTAATTTCTGATAAATCATGAAAAGAGGCAATACTACGAGAATTTCAGGAGCAAATTTGAAAGAAAGAATCTGGAACGCGATATCCTCTTTCTTTTTAAAGTTATATCTTGCAAGCGCATATGCTGCAGGAACTCCGGCGATAACAGATACAATAACCGCACCACCAGAAACAATCAAACTATCTAACATATATGACAAGTAATCCGTGTTAAATAATACTTCTTTGTAGTTATTCAATGTCGGATCGAAAATAAATGTAGTATTGTACATCTGAGCATCTGACTTAAATGTCAGAATAATCATCCAGATCAATGGGAATAAAGCAAAAACTGCATATATAGCCAAAAGTCCGTTCTGAACAATACGTCCCAATCTTTTTGAAGCTTTATTCATGCTCAACATCCTTTCTGTTCTTAATTTGTAATTACTGCTGTTATGTTACTCTTCCAGACCTGCTGCCTGTTTCTGAGCGCTACGCTGTGCTTTAACAATACGTTTTGCAACAATATTAATGAATACCCAAAGTACCAGAATATATGGAAGCGCAAATCCAAATTTCTGGAACTGGAATCCTGTCTGATATGATGTCAGTGACAAGTTCATCAATGTATCTCCAGGACCACCTTTGGTCAGACCGAAGATAATTGCATATTCCTGTAATGCTGCCATCAAACGGAACAGAAGAGCGATGTATAAACTTGGTTTTAACATAGGTAATGTTAAGTTTCTGAAATTAAATAATGTACTACCGCCATCAATCTTAGCAGATTCGAAAGGAGATTTTGGTAATGACTGCAAACCAGCAAGTACAAGTAACATACAGAAAGATGTATTGATCCATACGTCAATCATAATTACTGTCATCAGAGCAGTATCAGGTGATGCCGCCCACGGGAAATTGTATACGCCGAAAATATTAAGGAATTTTTCAACGATACCTACTGAGTTGTTAAGCATTAACTGCCAGATGATAGTTGCTGTGATAGGGGCAACCATAAGTGGGAAGATCAATGCAACTCTCATTATCTTAGAGAATTTGTTATTTAAGTTATTTAACAGAATAGCAATTCCCATACCCAGTAACATCTCAATAGCAGTCGCGATAAATCCGTATTTAAGTGTTACCAGACATGCTTTCCAGAAGCCTGCTGATTTCAGAATTGTAACCCAGTTCTGAAGACCAATGAAAGTATAAGTCGGCATTCTGAAAGAATAATTTGTTAATGAGAAATAAATAGCCATTACAAATGGAATCATGATACCAATCGTAATGATCAGTGCAGGAGCTACGATACAATACGGAAGCACCCTCGTTTTAAACGGCACCGTATTCAGATCGTTCTTTGCGGCACTGTTTTTTGTCTGTTCCTTCATCCTGTTTCCTCCAATCATGTTTTTATATATTTGTTCATGTGTCTCCTCACATGAATCATCCGGAATATATTAGGGGGGACTGAAAGAATCTCCCTTTATAACATAAAACATCTCAATAAATCAAAAAGTCAAGGAGGGTCAGGTAACCCCTCCTTGACTCTAACCCTTCAATAGTTATACCTTTTACCAAGCTGACACTGGCTATTATTCGACAACTAAGTCAGATACAACAACATCCAAATCTGCTTTCAGCTGTTTCATAGCCTCTTCTGTAGAGCCGTACTTGTCGCTTGTTACAAGATCCTGAAGTACTTCTGCCCATTTTGTTGTACATTCAAAGAAGTATGGCTGTGGTGTAAAGAAGATAGAACAGTTTTCTGTTAAAATTGCGATAGACTCAAGATAGTTTTCAGCAGAACCTACAACTTCTTTGTATTCATCGCTATCCATTACAGACTGACGCGGAGTATCCGGAGAAGCTCCTTCTGTTCCTGCCCAAAGCATATAATCTGGGCTTGTGAAGTACTGTAAGAAGTACCATGCAGCTTCTTTATTCTTAGAATCTTTGTTCATAGCCATAGACCAGATCCAGATATTAGCTTTCATATCAGCTTCTGTTTTTCCTTCTGGCAACGGAATTGTTGACCATGCGATGTTTCCAGATTCCTGAGAAGCACCTTCGAAGTTCTGGAAGTATGCAGCTGTTGTAGCATCAAATAACATAGCAGCTTTTCCAGCACCAAGGTCAGAACTTGCTTCATACCATGTGTAGTTTGTCCACTGAGATGGTCCAGCAGCTTTAACCAGTTTTACCCAGTAATCTGTCATAGCGATAGCTTCTTCAGAATCTAACTGACATACAAGTTTACCATCTTCAATAGCAAAGTCCTGTCCGCCCCATGTTGCGAAAAGAGACATATATCCAGGATGGATTGTAGCCCACTCACGTGTACCACGTACAGCGATTCCATAAGAACCAGAACCAGCCCAGCCATTAAGAGATTCAGCTGTTGCTAACAGTTCATCTGTTGTTGTTGGAACTGCAATATTGTTTTCTGCAAAGTATACTTTGTTGTATGCAAGGTTGTTAAGCTCCCACCCCATTGGAAGAGCCCACTGAGAACCTTCGCCTACAGCGTGTCCAGCAGTAAGGTCCCATCTAAGAGCACCAACTACTCCAGGAATAAAATCATCAAAATTATAATCTTCTGATGTTAATGATGGATTGTTGATGTAATCATCTAATGGCTCCATGTAATCAGCCGGTGCATATTCCCAAACCTGATAAGCACCAGTCATGTAAACATCCGGATCACCAGAACGGCTGCTTAATGCAGTATTTAATTTGTCAAAATAGTTTGACTCAGGTGTTGAAGAATACTTAACGGTGATTCCTGTTAATTCTTCGAATTCTGGAAGTTTCTCAATAACTGCTTTGGAATAGTTATGTTCGTTGAACATTACATTGATTGTTGTTCCTTCGTAAGCTTTCCAGTCGAACTCGCCAGTTACTTCACTAGCTG
This sequence comes from Bariatricus sp. SGI.161, assembly GCF_050313695.1. NCBI lineage: Bacteria > Bacillati > Bacillota > Clostridia > Lachnospirales > Lachnospiraceae > Bariatricus > Bariatricus sp. SGI.161. Next base: position 5,301 of record NZ_JBNPLX010000037.1, on the reverse strand, counting down.
CGCTGCTTTCTTCTTCTGATGATTTGCTTCCGCATCCGATAAGCATTGTTGCTACCATTGCCACACAGAGAAGAACGCTTAATAATCTTTTCTTCATTCTTTTTTTCCTCCCTTTTATTTGAGTCGTGCACATTGTTGTCATACGGTTTACCTGCCCGCACAATTTTATGCACTATGTATATCCTCATTATAGGTGTCTCTCTTACTTTTGTCAAGTTTTTTTACATTTATCATTTTCGACTATTTTTTTATAGTGTTTTTGCACAAAAACTTTTTCAACTACCCATAATCCACCGCTTGCAGAGGATTATTTTTTAGTGTATGATTACTTTTATCGTACTATTTATGGAGGTTTGTATTTATGAATTTTTTCAACTATGAAAGTGGTTTTATGAAATTTGTCACATTACTCAGCCGGATTACTGTGCTCAATATCCTATGGCTTTGTTGCTGCATCCCTGTTATTACAGCTGGTGCTTCTACATATGCACAATATTACTCAACAAAATGTCTTCTAAATGGTGATATCCATGTATTCCAGAATTTCAAAGAAGGACTTCGACTTGAATGGAAGCGGGCAACCGGTACCTGGGTTGTATTAGCTGTATTCTGCATTTTATTTTTTATTGATTACTCTCTTATAACAGCTAACGACTTACCTTATGAAAGTGCTTTGGTTGTAGTCTCTGTTTTAGCATTTATTACACTGGTAATGATCATGCTCTGGCTATTTCCTGTAATGATCAATTTCAAAGGAACAACGAAAGAATTATTGTTTAATTCTTTTGTTTTCACATTTATGTATGCACCACTTACTTTGATCGCCATTGCCTTTTATGCAATTGCCTTGTACTTATTCCTTAGATTCTATCTTCTACGTCCGTTAATCATCTTATTTGGTCAGGGATTAATTGTGTATGGTATTTTAAATTTATTCGACAAAGCTTTCGCAAAATATCGTACCGAATAGTGCTTTTAAGGTTAAAATTTTTTTTCGTCAATATGACCAAAAAGAGGTTCCGCTTAAAAGCGAAACCTCTTTTCTGATAATTAGAGACATTTAAAATTTAAATGCAACTTTAAAATCACCATATTTTCCCGTAGCATAGTCAAATGCTTTTTCCCACTCTTCAATCTCAAAAATGCTGGAAACAACACCATTTGTTTTCAGTGTTCCTTTCGCAATGTTTTCAATTACGAATGGGTATGCATATGGACTTAAGTGCGCACCAAGGACATCTAATTCTTTACGGTCACCAATGATAGACCAGTCAACTGTTGTGGCAGAGCCAAATACTGAGAATTCCACAAAACGTCCAAGTTTACGAACAATCTGAAGTCCCTGGATTACACTGGATGGATGTCCTGTTGCTTCAATGTATACATCACATCCATAATCATCTGTAAGAGCCATGATTTCTTTGTTAAGATCACATTTCCCCGGATTGAATACAAGGTCAGCTCCGAATTCTTTTGCTTTTTCAAGACGAGCGTCTACCATATCAAGTGCAATCAATAATTTAGGATTCTTCATTCTTGCATATGAAATCATACCAAGTCCAAGTGTTCCTGCACCAGAGATAACTACGACATCTTCATTTGTGATACTTCCGCGGTCAACCGCATGTTTTGAGCATCCATATGGTTCAATAAGAAGAGCATCTTCAATAGCCATATCTTCTGGAACTCTACTGATGACACTTGTTTTAGGGAATCTAACGTATTCAGCCATACCTCCATTATTTGTGCTCTGGAAACCAAAGATGTTGTGCGGCTGGCACATCCAGTAATGTCCGTCTTTACAGAATTTACATTTTCCACATGGAACGATCTGGTCAGCAATGATTCTGTCACCAAGTTCAAAACCTTCTACGTTTTCACCCATTTCTACAATATGTCCGAAGAATTCATGACCCGGAATAAATGGTGCTTTTACCCATGAAGGCTGCACATCATCTCCCCAGAACATAGCTGCACCGTGGCTGCATTTCAAATCACCTGCGCAGATACCACATGCCTCTGTCTTAATGATGATATCGTCGGGTCCGCACTCTGGTGTTGGATATTCCAGTTCCAGACGGTAATCATCCTTGCTGTATGCTACCAGCGCTTTCATTGTTTTTGGAGTACATCCTTTGTTTGCCATAATTAGTTTCCACCTTTCTGAATAAAATATTTATACTTCAAACTGTCCCCAGACAGTATCAAGTGCTTTACTCACTGCACAATATTTCTCATACTTTTTCTGATAAACTGCCATCCTTTCCGCATTAGGATATACACGTTCAGACGGATGTACCATATATTTTGCCGCTTCTTTGTAATCTTTGTATACGCCGGCTGCGATTGCTGCTGCCATACCACATCCAAGTGCTCCCAGCTCTTTTGCATCAACGGTTTCAATTGGACAACCAAGAACATCTGCAAACATCTGAACCCATACTTTAGAATTCACTGCCCCGCCTGCCATACGGATTGCTTCTGGTCTTTCCCTTGAAGACAGAAGCTTATCGATGTGGGTTCTGTGAGAATATGTAACACCTTCATATATTGCACGAAGCATATGCGCTTTATCATGATATGTCGTGAGCCCAACAAAAGCACCTTTTCCAAACGGATGTGCATTTGAGCCATATAAGAATGGGAGAAAATACACATCACTGTCTTCTGGTTGTACACTGTCTACCAGATGATTAATATGTTCATACAGATTGCTTCCTTCCGGAATCTCTTCATTCTGCATACAGTTTTCAATGAACCATTCCAGGTTCCCTGAAGATGTCGCACTGCATTCTTCCACAAGATAATATCCCGGCATTGCAAATAAGGAATTCATCGCAATACTTCCGTCCATGACTGGTACATCTGAAATGTATTCGTTAATACTCCATGTCCCGGCAATCGTACATAATCTTTCCGGAGATGTAAGATCGACTGCAACCGCACATGCATCAATATCAAACATTCCGCCTGCCACCGGTGTGCCTTCCGGGAGCCCAGTCAGTTCGGCCGCTTCTTTTGTAATCTTTCCACAAAGATCATACGAATATTTGATTGGTGCTAATTTATCGTATACTTCACCAATTCCTAATTCCTCAAGCATTCCTTTATCGAATCTGGCATTCTTAACATCCATAAGCCCTGATCCGGAAATATCTGTAGCTTCACAATATGCTTCCCCTGTCAGTCGAAAACGTACATAATCTTTTACTGAAAATACATATTTTATATTATCATACACATCTCTTCGATTATCTTTGAGCCATGCGAGAAGCGCAACCTGCTGACACGCCATAAATTCCTGGCAGATTTGATCATGAAGTTTTGCATGTATGCCCTCTTCATACCATTTCTGCGGATATTTCCACGCACGGCTGTCTGTAGAAATGATTCCGTTATATGCCGGTTTGTCATCTTTCCCCCATGGATATAACCCTTTTCCATGCCCGCAGACTGCAATGCCAAGCACATCTTTCCCATCGACACCAGCTTTTTCCAGGGCCCTCTTTACACAGTCACAGTTTGCCAGCCACAGCTCTTCCATATCTCTTTCTGTGTAACCTGATTTTGGTGTGATTACTTTTGTCTGCTTTCCTGCTGTTGCAATTTCTTTTCCTGAAAGATCAAAAATCGCAGCTTTCGTAGATGTCCCACCATTGTCCAATCCAATTACATATTTTGCCATCCCAACCATCCTTTCATCTGGGTTTTTATTTTAGATCATCAACACTATAATCCCATAATTATTCTCGCCTTTTCAAACTGTGCATCAAGGAAATTCCGATTGTTCTTCACAATGTCTTCCCAATCTTCTTCTCCACAATACCAGAACTCAGCTACATATCTACGGACCCCCTGCTTATAAAGCTGCACAATCGCAGCAGGAAAATCCACCTGTCCAGTTCCATATGGAATCTCTCTGAACTTTCCAGGCACTGTCTCTTTCAAATGTGCTGCAGCGATGTGACCTGTTCCTGTGATTATATCCCCGACCACATCCTTAGTTCCATTTGAAATATTTCCAACGTCCGGATATACCTGCAAATAAGGAGAATTTATACGTTCCACGCAATACATTGCTTTTTCAATTGTGTTCATAAAATCATTTTCCATTGTTTCGTTTGCCAGTATCACTCCATGAGCAGCTGCAAACATGGTACCTTCTTCCAGATTTCTATAATATCTCTCTTTGGTTATATCATCGCTCATCTCTTCATAATACACATCATACCCCTGCGTCATCAGAATACGGATCCCCATCTTTCTGGCAAACAGGATTCCTTTTCTAAGCAGTTCCCTGGCTTCTTTTTCCCATTTTTCACTTCCAAGCGGGTACTTCCTCTGTGCACTGAAACAAATGGATTCAATTGGAAGGCCAACCTTTCTCTGAATGTCTAAAAGTTCCGCAATCTGTTCATCATCCCAGTCAAGGCGGGACATTCTCATATCCGTCTCATCAATACTCATTTCCAGGTAATCAAACCCTGCATTTTTTGCATATGTAAGCCTCTCCTCCCAGGAAAGTTCTACTGGAAATGCTTTTTCATAAACGCCAATTCGGTATGTACTCTTAAAATCCATCTCTTCTCCCTCCAATCATTTTAAAGGAAATTCTTAGTTATTTTTCACAAACAATTTCAAAATAATTATACATTTTTTGCCCAAAAAAGGCAATTACATTTTTCCACCTTTTTTACTTTTGTATGTAATTTAACCAATTTTCTTGACTATGATTCGAAACTCTTATATTATAATTATAACTACAAATATATTAAAGCTCAAAAGGAGGTTGTGTTATTATGAAAATTGCAATCGGATGCGATCCAAACGCTCAGGAAGCAAAAGAACAACTTATCGAATTTATCAACGCGAAAGGATATGGTGAAGTTACAGATTTCGGCAGTGAAGATCCAATTTACGCTAATACTGCTATCGCTGTTGCTGAAGCAGTTGCGGCGAAAGAATACGATCGCGGAATTCTTCTTTGCGGAACTGGTATCGGTGTATCACTTGCAGCTAATAAAGTAAAAGGTGCTTATGCAGCTCTGATTTCTGATGTATACTCTGCAAAGAGAGCACGTCTTAGCAACGATGCAAACATCGCATGTCTTGGAGCCTTTACAACAGGTAACAAGCTCAGAGAGGAATTAATCGATGCATTTTTAACAAATGAATTTGTTCCCGGATGTTCTTCTCAGCCGAAGGTTGATGCATTTATCGCATACGAAAAAGAACACTAATCAGACTATTTGAGGTTATAAATAAAGGGGCTTTAAAATAAGACAAGACCCGAATCAGGAA
>NZ_JBNPLX010000036.1:0-27577 GCF_050313695.1 Bariatricus sp. SGI.161 | reverse complement strand
TGTAATCTTAATGAAGGGAGAAAAAATGTGATGGGAACGATCATACAGTATGTATTTTATCTGGCGGTGCTTGTTTTGCTGGCAATCCCATTGGGAACATACATCAGCAAGGCAATGAATGGAGAGAAGGTTTTTCTGACCAGAATTCTGGCACCGTGTGAAAAAGGAATTTATAAAGTGTTACATATTGATCCGGAAGAGGATATGTCATGGAAAAAGTATCTGGCAAGTGTACTGGTATTTTCAGGATTTGGCCTTTTGGTACTGTTTTTATTGCAGGTATTTCAGAAATTCCTTCCATTTAATCCGCAGCATGTAGAGGGAATGAGCTGGGATCTTTCTCTGAACACGGCGATCAGTTTTATGACTAATACAAACTGGCAGGCATACAGTGGAGAATCACAGCTCAGCTATCTGTCCCAGGCTCTGGGGCTAACAGTTCAGAATTTTGTGACACCGGCTACTGGTATTGCAGTTCTATATGCTCTGATCCGTGGGTTTACCAGAGTAAAAGGAAAAGGTGTGGGAAATTTCTGGGCAGACCTGACAAGATCCACCCTGTATGTTTTAATACCGCTTTCTCTGGCAGGTGCACTTATTATTGCTTCTCAGGGTGTGCCACAGACATGGAAAGCTGCAGAATCTGTAGAATTGATGGATCCGGTTGCTTTTGACTCCGATGGTAATTATCTGGAAGGAGCCAGGATTGACGGGGATACAGTAACGGTAGATGGAAAGGTTGTAGAGGATGCTGAAGTTGTTGCAGAGGAAATCGTTCCTCTTGGTTTTGCGGCAAGTCAGATTGCTATTAAACAGCTGGGTACCAATGGCGGTGGATATTATGGTGTAAACTCTGCACATCCGCTGGAAAATCCGAACTGGTTCAGCAATTTACTTGAGATGCTGTTTTTGCTTCTGGTACCTGTAGCATTATGCTTCTCGTTTGGCCGTGATGTAAAAGACAAAAAACAGGGAATTGCAGTTTTTATGGCAATGTTTCTGATGTTAATTGCGGCAATGTCAGTTACTGCTGTGAATGAGCAGTCCGCATCCACAGCACTCATGGAAAATCAATATGTAGATACTTCCACTGACGGACAGGCTGGTGGAAATATGGAAGGAAAAGAAGCAAGATTTGGTATCGGTTCCTCTGTCACCTGGGCAACATGGACGACAGCAGCATCAAATGGTTCCGTAAACTCTATGCATGATAGTTACACACCTCTTGGCGGAATGATCCCTATGCTTCTGATGGAGCTTGGTGAAGTGGTATTCGGGGGTGTGGGATGTGGTCTCTACGGAATGCTTGGCTTTGCAATACTGACGGTATTTATTGCAGGATTGATGGTTGGAAGAACACCGGAATACCTGGGAAAGAAGATTGAGCCTTATGAAATGAAATGGGCAGTCCTGGTATGCCTTGCTACACCAATCGCAATTCTGGTATTCAGTGGAATAGCAGCAGCGGTTCCATCGGTTGCAGAAAGTCTGAATAACTCCGGGGCACATGGTTTCTCAGAAATGTTGTATGCGTATTCATCCGCCGGAGGAAATAACGGTTCGGCATTTGCCGGTTTTGGTGCAGATACTCCATTTTTAAACCTTACCCTTGGCGGGGCAATGCTTTTGGCAAGATTTCTCCCGATTACAGGAATCCTTGCAATTGCAGGAAGTATGGTACAGAAAAAGAAACTGGCGGTTACAGCAGGAACCTTATCTACCAGTAATGGAATGTTTGTATTCCTGCTGATTGTAATCGTGCTGCTGATTGGTGCCTTGAGCTTCTTCCCGGCACTGGCACTGGGGCCGATTGCGGAGTTCTTTGGATAAAAGTCCGGAACAATAGAACTATTTTGATCGTATGGAGGAATCAAAAATGGCAGAAAAGCAAAAAACTGCCCTCTCGGATAGAAAAATGGTGATGAGGGCAATCAAAAATTCATTTATCAAGTTAAAACCGAAAACCCAGGCAGGTAATCCGGTCATGCTTCTAGTTTACCTGTCGGCAATCATGACTACCGGGCTTTGGCTCATTTCTCTGATTTTCGGAATCGGAGATGCACCGACCGGATATACCTGTGCGATTGCAGTGATCCTGTGGTTTACGGTATTGTTTGCAAATTTTGCAGAAGCGATTGCAGAAGGAAGAGGTAAGGCACAGGCAGATTCTTTAAGGAAAGCGAAGAAAGACGTAGATGCCCACAAGATACCGTCACCGGATCAGAAAGAAAGGATTACAGTCATTCCGTCTACCAGCCTGAAAAAAGGCGATTTTGTTCTGGTAATAGCAGGGGAACAGATTCCAGGTGATGGAGAAGTGGTGGATGGTGCTGCTTCTGTGGATGAAAGTGCAATTACCGGTGAATCTGCACCGGTCATTCGTGAAAGCGGTGGAGACCGGAGTGCCGTGACAGGTGGAACAACGGTATTGTCTGACTGGATTGTGGTGAGAATTACCAGTGAAGCAGGGGAAACCTTTATGGACAAAATGATTGCCATGGTAGAAGGGGCAAATCGTAAGAAAACTCCGAATGAGATTGCATTGCAGATTTTTCTTGTTGCGTTGTCCATCGTATTTATCATGGTAACCATGTCACTTTATACTTACTCCATGTTCTCCGCAAAGCAGGCAGGTATCTCGAATCCTACATCCATTACGACGCTTGTCGCATTGTTGGTCTGTCTGGCACCTACAACCATCGGTGCCCTGCTCTCTGCAATCGGAATTGCAGGCATGAGCCGTCTGAATCAGGCGAATGTACTGGCGATGAGCGGAAGAGCCATTGAGGCTGCCGGTGATGTAGATATTCTGATGCTGGATAAGACAGGAACGATTACACTGGGAAACCGTCGGGCAGATGCCTTTCTTCCGGTTGACGGTGCTTCGGAAAAAGAACTGGCAGATGCGGCACAGCTTTCCTCACTGGCAGACGAGACCCCGGAAGGACGAAGCGTTGTAGTGCTTGCAAAAGAGAAGTTTGGAATCCGGGAAAGAAATCTTTCTGATAAAAATATGGAATTTGTTCCGTTTACCGCTGTGACCCGCATGAGCGGAGTCAATTTTGCCGGAACAGAAATTCGAAAAGGAGCTGCAGATGCGATTAAGGAGTATGTAGTAAGGGGTGGAGGAATTTATTCTCCTCAGTGTGACCAGATCGTGAAAGAGATTTCTTCCAAAGGCGGAACACCTCTGGTTGTGGCAAAGAACCATATTGTGTTGGGAGTCATTTATTTGAAAGATATCATCAAAGACGGTGTACAGGAGAAATTTGCAGATCTTCGTAAAATGGGGATTAAGACAATTATGATCACTGGTGATAATCCTTTGACAGAAGCTGCGATTGCAGCAGAGGCAGGTGTGGATGATTTCCTTGCAGAAGCAACTCCGGAAGGAAAGCTTCAAATGATCCGGGATTTCCAGAAAAAAGGACATCTGGTAGCCATGACCGGTGACGGAACCAATGATGCACCGGCACTGGCGCAGGCAGATGTAGCGGTTGCCATGAACAGTGGAACACAGGCGGCAAAAGAAGCCGGAAACATGGTGGATCTGGATTCCTCACCAACAAAGCTGATTGATATTGTAAGAATCGGAAAACAGCTTCTGATGACCAGAGGAAGTTTGACTACCTTTAGTATTGCAAATGATGTGTCGAAATACTTTGCGATTATCCCGGCACTTTTTATGGGACTTTATCCGGGGCTTGCCGGACTGAATATCATGGGACTTTACAGTCCGCAAAGTGCAGTGCTTTCCGCAATCATCTACAATGCTTTGATTATCATTGCCCTGATTCCGCTGGCACTGAAAGGTGTAAAATACAGGGAAGTGTCTGCAGGTAAACTGCTGTCCAGAAACCTGTTAATCTACGGGTTAGGAGGAATTATTACTCCGTTTATCTTTATTAAATTGATTGATATTCTGCTGGTAGCTTTCCATCTTGTATAAGAAATATGGTGTTGAAAAAAATCAGGAAAATGAAAGTCACAGGAGGTAAAATATTATGAAGAAAAAAGGAACGGTGTTCGGGAAAGCTGTCGGTATGGTACTGGCAATGACACTGATCTGCGGTGTGTTATACACCGCAGTTGTTACGGGAGTATCACAGCTCTTCTTTTCAGATAAAGCCAATGGCAGTGTGATTGAAATTGATGGAAAGAAATATGGTTGTGAACTTTTAGCGCAGGAATTTACCGGAGAGGAATATATGTGGGGCAGAATCATGAATGTATCTGCCTTTACCGATCGGGATGGCAATACAAAAATGTATTCCGGTCCATCAAACATAAGTCCTGAGAGCCAGGAATACAAAGAACTGGTAGAACAGCGTGTGAAAAAAATCAAAGAGGCAAATCCGGATGCGGACACAGAGAAGATACCGGAAGATCTGGTGACTTGCTCCGGAAGCGGGCTTGACCCGGATATATCAGTGGCGGCAGCCGAGTATCAGGTGCCAAGACTGGCAAAAGCAAATCAAATGACGGAAGATGAGATTCAGGGTATTATTGACAAATGTACCAACCACAAAATATTAGGAATTTTCGGAGAGGAAACAGTCAATGTATTGAAAGTAAATCTGATGTTGGAAGGAATTTTATAACAGGCAGGATGGCTCAGGGATATAGCAATATGCACTGGGCCTGATTCTGTTTCATCTCAGCCTAGGAGACTGAGATAAAGCCTCCGGCGGGTTGTAGAGGCGCGCAGATGTATCATGTCAGTAATGCTGACACGCTCCACGCAGCAAGAATGCCGGTGGCATTCTTGATAGAAAAGGAAGATCATTATGGACAAGGAAAGACCGGATCCGGATAAAATCCTGAGAGATATAGAAAGAGAAGAAGAAAAGAAAAGCAGTGGCAGACTGAAAATATTTTTCGGATATGCTGCAGGAGTAGGAAAAACCTATGCCATGCTGAAAGCTGCTCATAGTTTGCGGAAAAATAATATAGATGTGGTGATTGGATACCTGGAACCCCATGCCAGACCGGAAACTATGAAGATGGCACAAGGATTGGAAACTGTTCCTGCAAAACAGGTTGATTATAATGGGATTAAATTGAAAGAAATGGATATAGATGCTATCTTGAAAAGACGTCCGCAGGTAGTACTGGTAGATGAGTATGCGCATACAAATGCAGAAGGAAGCCGCCATCAGAAAAGATATCAGGATGTGGAAGAAATCCTGAAAGCAGGGATCAGCGTTTATACAACGGTCAACGTACAGCATATTGAAAGCCTGTGTGATATTGTAGCATCAATTACCGGTATTTTAATGAAAGAACGAATTCCGGATTCCGCTTTTGATATGGCGGATGAGGTGCAGCTTGTGGATCTTGAGCCAGAAGATCTGCTGCAAAGGTTAAAAGAAGGAAAAGTGTATTCGCACTGCGAAGAACAGCTGACAGGGTAAATCTTGTCACAGAACGGACAAAAAAAGAGGCAGGCGGCGAGTACTACACGGAAGAGAAGATACTTGTGGGAATCTCGCCGTCTCCGTCGAATCCGAAGATTATCCGGACAGCTGCCAGAATGGCAAAGGCTTTTGGCGGGTTACTGGTCGGGCTTTATGTAGAAACACCAAATGCAGAGAAAAGAAGTCAGGAAGATAAAAAACGCCTGAAAGAAAATATTCATCTGGCAGAACAACTGGGGGCAAAAATAGAAACGGTATGTGGAGATGATATTTTTTTGATCGCAGAATATGCAAGAAACTCGGGCATTTCCAAAATTGTCACAGGAAGAAGTGTTCCTTCCCAGAGCTTTTTTCATAAACCCACATTTACAGATAAGCTTGCGGCGTATGCACCTGATATAGATATTTACATTATTCCTGACAATAAGATGGAGAAAGAAAAACAGAAGCTCCGGAGAAGTATGGATCACACAATGACAATCAAAAATATGCTGAGTGCACTGGTCTGTTGCTTTTTTCAACTGTGATAGGATTTGTTTTTTATGAAATGAAATTCAGCGATACCAATATCATAACAGTATATATTTTGGGAGTTATGATTACTGCGATTATTACATCAAGCCGGACGATTTCTTTCCTGCAGTCTGCAGCGAGTGTAGTGGTATTTAACTATTTTTTTACAGACCCAAGGTTTTCTCTGGATATTTATGATCCGGGTTATCCGATTACCTTTGCGATTTCCTTTATCGCAGCCCTTATCACAAGCAATATTGCATTGAAAATGAAAACACAGGCAAGAGAACTGGCAAAACTTGCATACCGTACAAAGATCATCCTGGATACCAACCAGCTTTTGCAAAATGGAAAAACTATAGAAGAAATAGGAAATACAATGGCAACTCAGTTGGGAAAGGTACTTGGCCACACCGTGGTGTACTATGGACTGGAGGGGGAACATCTGGGCTCTCCTGTGATATATAATGCAAACGGTGAGAAGGATGAATCTCATCAAATCAGACTGATTACCGAAAACGAACATGCAGTAGCTGAATGGGTATTTAAGAACAATAAACGGGCAGGAGCAACTACGGGAACATTGAGTGAAGCTGCATGTTATTATCTTGCAGTCAGAAGTCTTGATGCGGTGTATGCTGTTGTTGGGATTGAAATTGAGGACGGAGAGATACTGGGTGCTTTTGAGAGTAATATGTTAATGGCTATCCTTTCCGAGTCGGCGACAGTTATGGAGCGGGAAGTTTTAAGGACCAGGGAAGAGGTTGCAACGGAAAAGGCAAATAGTGAAAAGTTGAGAGCAAATCTTCTGCGGTCCATTTCCCATGATCTCCGTACTCCGCTTACCAGTATTTGTGGAAATGCGGATATGCTTCTTCAGGGAAAGTTAAATGAGGACAAAAAAGAAAAAGTGTATTCTTATATATATGATGACTCGTTCTGGCTGCTGAATCTGGTAGAAAATCTTTTGTCTGTTACGAGAATTGAAGATGGTGGAATGAAGATAAAAAAACAGGCAGATATGCTGGAAGATCTGATCGAAGAAGCGCTGAAGCATATCAGCAGGAAGAGCAGAGAGTTTGTGATACGGGTCAATATGGAAGATGAAATGCAGCTCGTTAATGTGGACTCACGACTGATCCTTCAGGTAATTATCAATATTGTAGATAATGCAGTGAATTATACTCCTCCAGGTGGAGAGATTGTGATATCTACAAAGAAAGAAAAAAGTTTTGTCCATGTGCAGATTGCAGATACTGGAAAGGGAATTCCGGATGAAGATAAACCGCATATTTTTGAAATGTTTTATACGGCAAATAATGAAATAACAGATTCGAAACGGAGTCTGGGTCTTGGGCTTGCTCTCTGTAAATCAATTATCAATGCACATGGAGGAAGAATAACGGTCTATGACAATAAACCGAAAGGTGCCGTTTTTGATTTTACGGTGCCTGCTGAGGAGGTAGAGATTCATGAATAATTCAAATATTCTGGTGGTAGAAGATGATTTTGCTATTCGCAGTCTGATTACCACCGCTCTTGAGACGGAAAATTATAAATATCATGTAGCAAAAAATGGGAAGCAAGCGATTATCGAGGCAACAACGCAGTCACCGGAACTGATTCTTTTGGATCTGGGACTTCCTGATATAGATGGGATTGATGTGATTAAGAAAATACGTTCCTGGTCTACTGTCCCAATTACTGTGATAAGTGCCAGAAGTGAAGATAAAGATAAAATTGATGCGCTGGATGCAGGGGCTGATGATTATATTACCAAGCCATTTTCAACAGCAGAACTTCTTGCCAGAATCAGAGGAAACTATCGAAGGATTCAGTACATACAAAATAATCAGCAGGGCGGAACTCCTGTCTTTCATAATGGTAGCTTAACAATTGATTATCAAATGCAGACAGTATATGTGAAAGAGGAAGAGATTCATGTGACTCCGATTGAATATAAAATTTTATGCTTGTTGGCGAAAAACCTTGGAAGAGTGCTGACCCATACCCACATCACAAAGGAAATATGGGGAAGTTCTTTGGAGGGAGACATTGCTTCACTCAGGGTTCATGTGGCAACTGTGAGGAAAAAAATAGAAAAGAAAGACAGTTCCAATAAGTGTATTCAGACACATGTAGGGATTGGGTATTGTATGGTTAAGCAGGAGTAGTGTCTTTGGTTTTAAATAATAGGAAAGCATAGAGAGAGCGAAATGGTTGTATACGGTTATCACAGGACCAGCACAAAGGAGCAGATCCGAAAACTACAAGGAGTGGGATGATTATGAAAGACCTGCAGCAATCAGAGATACTATATTCAGGTTACTTATGATATGACCTCGGATGAAAAGCGGACTCAGGAGTTTAACTCTCATTGTCTTTTGAACATGGATAGCTTAGAATATTAACAATTATCCGTGGGATGGAAGGTGAGTATCGGGAAGGCCCGGTTTATGTTGGATTGATCGTAGAGGCGGTATATTATCCACCAGAAATGATTAATCAGGGACTATTGCCTGTTGCTATGAAACCGACAGGTAAATATCGGCAGTCCTTCAGGCAGTATGAAAAAAATGGAGATATATCTCTTATGGTATATGTGCTTTGTAAAAGTGAACTGGAATCCATTCAAAAAGTACAGCAGTTAATCCAAAAAAAGGATTGTTCTGTACGCCGATTTTCATTAAGAAAAGTTTATCAGTGCGTCCAGTGCGCTGCTTTCTGCCTCGATCTGAGCCTTCAATTCAAAGATCAGGTGACATTGCTGACGAATGTCTGCGGAGCGTTCTTCGCATTGCTGCTTGATGTGGTTCAGACGATTACTATACAGCAATACGCTATGATCGGACCGGTCCTTGTCTTTTAACATAGCTTCTTCCAGAATGGCTTTCTGGTACATCTTTTCAACAGTCTCCAGCTGCTTCAGTAATTCTGGGATTTTTTTCAGATATTCATTATACACTTCTATGCGATGACATTCTTCCTGGCTGGTTAATAATAATTCCATAAGAACCTCCTGATTCATTTTTGATTTGACTATAGTATATCGAAAAGCATAATAGAAGACAAGACAGAGAGCTCTGGCGATTATATGGAATGTCTGGTACAATAGTGAAACAGTAAGTTTTAAATTTCCATGGAAATGGATAATATATGCTGTAGAAATCTATAATATCAGGAGGCATTTATGAAGAAGAAAATTCAGTATATTGTAGGAATCATTTTCCTGATGCTTTGTCTTTTGACGGGGTGTGAAGGCCAGAGTGTTTCTACGGAAGATTCAACTTCCATACAGAGTCAACAAAGTGAGGAACCGTCAGAATTGCAGCTTTCTGTTGAGGAATCCGGTGAGTATACGTCGAAAGATGAAGTCGCTGCGTATCTATATGAATTTGGACATTTGCCGGATAATTTTATCACAAAAAAGGAAGCAAAAGCTCTTGGATGGGACAGTAAAGAAGGGAATCTGGATGAGGTTGCTCCGGGGAAAAGCATTGGCGGTGATTATTTTGGCAATTATGAGGAGGTGCTTCCAGAGGCAGATGGACGTACTTATCACGAATGTGATATTGACTATGAAGGCGGACATCGGAATGCAAAAAGGATTGTATATTCGGATGATGGACTAATCTATTATACAGAAGATCATTATGAAACTTTTGAACTGCTATATGGTGAGGAATAAAAAGATGAGAGTAATATTAGATGCCGAAAGAATGGAGGGCAGGGATGAAACATTTCTTTATCTGAGAGAACAGTTTCAGTTTCCTGAGTACTTTGGCAATAGTCTGGATGCACTGTATGACTGTCTGACAGAACTTCGAGACACAACGGTTGTAATTGAGAATGAAGCACGGGCAGGAGCGTGGTATAAAAAGGTCAGGCGAGTGATATCAGATGCCTGTCGGGAAAACATCTACTTAAAAGTAGAAAAATGATTGTAATTTTTGTCTAAAATTTATAAAAAAATTAATAAATTTTGCAAATTTGTCATCAAATACTTGCGAAAGACAGGCGGATTGTTATATTATAGTTAGAATAAATTCTTTTTATTAAGTATTAAAAAGAAAGGAAGTGAACTTATGGAATTACAGATTCAAGACTTAGTTTCGTCAATTCGAAAAGAAGGAATTGATGTGGCTAATGCAGAAGCAGAAGAAATTATTTTGGAAGCTAAGAAAAAAGCAGAAACAATTGTAGCAGATGCCAAGGCTGAAGCGAAGAGTGTTAAAGAGACTTCAGAGAAAGAAATCAGTATTCTTAAAGAAAGTGCTGCAATCAGTGCAGAGCAGGCAAAAAGAGATGCTATGCTTGCATTTAAAACTGAGGTGAAAGCTGAATTTGAAAAGATCCTTTCTGCAAAGATTAAGGATAATCTTTCAGGAGCTGCACTTGGTAAATTGATCCACGCTGTCGTAGTTGGGGAAGATGTACAGAATTATTCAGCTGAAGTTTCAGAAGTGAGTGACTCACTGAAATCAGAGCTTGCAGAAGAAATTAAGAATGGTCTTGAGATCAAACCAACAAAAGGCGTTCAGGCAGGATTCCGTCTGGCGGCAAAAGATGGTTCAGGTTACTTTGACTGTTCGGATGAAGAAATCATGCAGATGCTGATGCCATACTTCAGAAATCTTGATTTCTAGCAGGAGGTGTCTATGGCTTCATATTATTACTTGATATCGAGCCTGCCGGATCTGAGAACAGATGGAGATATGCCGCTGACTTATGATGAGTTTCTCGGCATGTGTCAGTCAAATGTAAGCGAATCAAAATATAATTTCCTAAAGAATCTTACTCTTTCATCGGAAGAGGGACCGCTCGTAAAAGAATGGGCAGTTTTTTATAAGAATCTTATGAGGGAACTTAATTATCAGAGGAGTATGAATCTGGGGAGACCTTATCTGACATCTTACGATAAGGATTCTGTCATTGCACAGGTAGCAGGAGCTGCGCTGGCTGCAAAGAATCCGCTGGAGGCAGAGAAGATCTTGCTGGATTATGAATTTGAAATTCTTGATTCATTGGTAGGCTTGCATACTTTTGATGATGCTTATTTATTCGGGTATGCTATTAAACTAAAATTGCTTGAGCGCCAGAGCTGTTTCGTTCAGAAAAAAGGACAACAGGAATTCAAACGTCTTTTTGATCAGGTACAGCAGCGCGTATATAGCTTATAACGGGAGAGAATTGATGGAAACAGTAACAGGATATGTAACTGGTATTAATGGAAACCTGGCAAATGTCAGTTTTGATGGTTCAGTTCATAAAAATGAAGTTGGTTATATTCTTGTTGACGGAAAACGTCTCAAAGGAGAAGTTATCCGAATCAACAATGGTGTTGCCAGCATGCAGATCTACGAGATGTCCAACGGCATTAAAGTCGGAGACGCTGTAGAGTTTACTGGCGAATTAATGAGTGTAGAACTTGGTCCAGGTCTTTTAACCCAGGTATTTGATGGTCTTCAGAATCCATTACCGGATCTTGCCGAGCAGTGTGGCTTCTTCCTTGAGAGAGGTGTATATCTTGATCCTATTCCGGACAGAGAATGGGAATTTACACCATCTGTAAAGGTGGGAGATTCTGTTGAAGCAGGAGATCCTATTGGTAGTGTTCCTGAAGGATTATTTACACATGAAATTATGGTTCCATTCACGCTGAAAGGTCGTGACTGGACAGTTAAATCAATCAAAGAAAAAGGCTCTTATCATGTAAGAGCAACCATTTGCGTGATCGCAAATAGCAAAGGCGAAGAAAAAGAACTCAGCATGGTCATCACACAGCCGATCAAACAGGCAGTGAAATGCTATGAAGAGAGACTTCGTCCGGATGAACCTTTGGTAACAAAGATTCGTTGTATTGATGCATTCCTTCCTGTAGCAAAGGGCGGAACATTCTGTGTTCCGGGACCTTTCGGGGCAGGTAAAACAGTCCTTCAGCATATGGAGGCTAAAAATGGTGAAGCAGATATTGTTATCGTAGCAGCATGTGGAGAGCGTGCAGGTGAGGTTGTAGAGATCTTAAAAGAGTTCCCTGAACTGGAAGATCCAAAGACAGGTCGGTCTCTTATGGAAAGAACAATCATTATCTGTAACACATCTTCCATGCCGGTAGCAGCCAGAGAGGCATCTTGTTATACTGCAGTTACACTTGCTGAGTATTACAGACAGATGGGACTGGATGTCCTTCTTCTTGCAGACTCCACAAGCCGTTGGGCGCAGGCGATGCGTGAGATGTCAGGTCGTCTGGAAGAGATCCCTGGTGAAGAAGCATTCCCTGCTTATCTCGAGTCTACGATCGCTTCTTTCTATGAGAGAGCTGGTAAAGTACGGCTTAAGAATGGTAAGATTGCATCTGTAACAATTGGTGGTACAGTATCACCTGCAGGAGGTAACTTTGAGGAGCCGGTAACGCAGGCAACACTTAAGGTAGTTGGAGCATTCCATGGACTTTCAAGAGAACGTTCTGATGCACGTAAATACCCTGCAATTCATCCGATGGATTCATGGTCAAAGTACTCTGGTGTTGTAGATATGGGACGCATCGAAGAGGCGCGTTCTATTCTCAGAAGAGGAAATGAAATCAATCAGATGATGAAGGTAGTAGGTGAGGAAGGAACATCTGCAGAAGATTACATTATCTATCAGAAGGGTGAACTTCTCGACTCTGTATACCTTCAGCAGAACTCATTCGATCCGATCGATGCAGCTTGTCCTCCAGAGAGACAGAGAGAAGAGTTCGATAAGCTTTATGATGCATTAATGAAGTCCTATGACTTGGAAGACAAGAAAGAAATCAGAGGTTTCTTCAACCAGTTAAGGCAAGAGTTCCTTGACTGGCACGGTACTCAGTTCCAGACACCGGAGTACTATGAACAAGGGAAGAAAATTTCAGAATTCTACATGTCGAAAGCAGTTGAGTAGGAGGTCCTAAAGTGCAGAAAGTATATACAAAAATAGAATCAATCGTCGGTAACGTAGTTACTGTCAGAGCCAAGGATGTCAGACTTGGCGACCTCGCTCTCGTAGGTGACAGTTACGCGACAGTTATTAAACTTGATAAAGATGTGGTATCTCTTCAGGTATTTGCAGGTGCACAGGGTGTAGGAACCAATGATCCAATCCGCTTCCTTGGAAGACCGATGATGGTTTCCTTCTCAGAGCATTTGCTTGGACGTGTGTTTGACGGAGCCGGAGTTCCAAGAGATAATGGCCCGGCACTTACTGAAAATATGATTCCGATAGGCGGACCTTCGTTTAACCCTGCAAAACGTATTTTGCCAAAGAACATGATCCGTACAGGTATTCCTATGATCGATGTGTTCAATACACTTGTAGAGAGCCAGAAGCTTCCGATTTTCTCTATTTCAGGTGAGCCATACAACGCTTTGCTTTCCCGTATCGCACTTCAGGCAGAAGTAGACGTTATCGTTCTTGGTGGTATGGGACTGAAATATGATGATTATCTTACGTTCCGCGACACTCTTGAAAAAGGTGGCGCGATGAGCCATACAGTTATGTTTATTCATACTGCAGCCGATCCAACCGTAGAGTGTACACTCGTACCGGATATGGCCCTTGCTGTTGCAGAGCAGTTTGCCCTTGCGGGAAAGAAAGTACTTGTTCTTCTTACCGATATGACAAACTTTGCAGATGCACAGAAGGAAATGGCTATTACTATGGAACAGGTACCTTCTAACCGAGGTTATCCGGGAGACTTATACAGCTGCCTTGCATCTCGTTATGAGAAGGCTGTTGATATCGAAGGCGCCGGATCAATCACGATCCTTGGTGTTACAACAATGCCGGGTGATGACGTAACACATCCGGTACCAGATAATACAGGTTATATTACAGAAGGTCAGTATTATTTAAAGAATGGACATATTGAGCCATTCGGATCACTTTCACGTCTGAAACAGAATGTAAATGGTAAGACAAGAAATGACCACCGTGCTCTCATGGACGGTATGATCCGTCTTTACTCTCAGTACAAGGAAGCCCTTGAGAAGAAATCCATGGGATTCCTTATGACTGAATGGGATGAGAAGCTTCTGAAATACGGTGAACTTTTTGAAACAAAATTAATGGACCTTGGTGTTAATATCCCACTTGAAGATGCACTTGATCTTGGCTGGCAGATTCTTGCAGAGTGCTTTGAGCCAAATGAAACTGGTTTGAAGACGAGTCTTCTGAAAGAAAGATGGCCGAAGAAGGATGCATTAAACTAAAAGGAGTAGTTGATGGCTATCAAACTTACAAAAAATGAGCAGAAGGTGCAGAAAGATCGCCTGAAACAGTATCAGCGTTATCTTCCGACGCTGCAGCTTAAAAAACAGCAGCTGCAGTCGGTGATCATGAAGACAAAAGCTGAGCTGGAACAGAAGGAAGTCGAACGTGCTCAGATGATCGGAGATCTGGATGACTGGGTTGCTGTATTTGCGGAGAATGAGATCTTTGATGAAAGCAAAAAGCTTGATCATCTGGTACAGCCAGACACAGTCATCTGTAAGAATGAGAACATCGCGGGTGTCACAGTTCCTACATTTCAGGAACTGACATTCAAAGACATTAACTATGATGTTGACGACTATCCTTTGTGGGTGGATACTGCAATCATAAAACTCCGTGAGATTGCACGTCTGGATGCGCTGGTATCAGTACTTCGCAAACAGGAAGCACTTCTTGAGAAAGAATTACGTTCTACATCTCAGAGAGTCAATCTGTTTGAGAAAGTTAAGATTCCGGAAGCCAAGGAAAATATCCGGGTAATTGGTGTATTCCTTGGAGATCAGCAGACAGCGGCAGTTGTTCGCGGAAAAATTTCAAAGAAAAAACTTATGGAGGCGGCACAATGATAGAGAAGATGAAAATGGTCTACATCGTGTCATCTGTCTCCAAAAAAGACGAGATGCTCGATGGACTTCGAAATCTCGGAATTCTGCATCTGTCAGAGAAAAAGAGTCCTCAGCGTGCAGTGTCAGAAAGATTTACCACTCTTTCAAAAACTGCATCCGCATTGATGGATTATGCGCCGGATAAGAAATCCAAGAACAAAGAGGAGGTTCCGATTCTTTCGGATACTCAGTTTGAGGAAATGTATCAGGGTGTTTTGACAGCAATGGATAAAAAATCAGCTCTTATTCAAGAGATAAGTGCTGCCAATGCAGAAATCGAACGTATCAAAGCCTGGGGTGATTTTGAGCCAGGTGAATTAAAGCAATTAAAAGAAGCAGGGTATGATCTTCATTTTTACCGTCTTGGAAAGAATGAATATGCGATGGCGGTGCAGGATCCAGATATCAGGATTATCCGCCTGGCATCTATAGATAAGATGGATACCGTTGCTGTAATAGGAACCTTGCCGGCAACCATTCCGGCAGCAGAATTCTCCATCCCTGAGAAAGGGATCAGTGAACTGACAAAAGAGATTGAAATTGCTCAGCAGGAAATTGCTGAGTGTGAGGATGTCTTTAAGAAAGCTGCTGTGTATGATTCCAGTTTCCAGGTTCAGATGCTCAAAGCTCAGAATGCGGAGAATTATTCTTCGGCAAGCGAGACTGCAGAAAATGATGATGATTTCGTATGGATCTCAGGATATCTTCCTGAGGCAGAATTAGATAAATTTAAAGCTGTAGCCAGAGAAAATAAATGGGCATGGGCACAGGAAGATGTGGCTGAAGATGATCTGCAGATTCCTACAAAAGTAAAATACGGAAAGGTGTCAGGACTTATTAAGCCAGTGTTTGATATCCTGGGAATCCTTCCCGGATACAGAGAATCAGATATTTCTCTTTGGTTCTTCCTGTTTTTTACACTGTTCTTTGCAATGATCATCGGTGACGCTGGTTATGGTGTCCTGATCCTGATCGGAACGATTGCATATGCAGCGAAATCAAAGAAATTTAATAATGCAGTTTATTTGTTATCGGTACTTTCAGTTGCGACAATTATATGGGGAGCGATTACCGGTACATGGTTCGGTATGGAAAAGGCCATGGAAGTTCCAATCTTAAAGGCGATGGTAATCCCTGGTTTTGCAAACTATCCGGAGTATTTTGGAGTCACAGCTCTTCAGCAGCAGAATACCATCATGAAGTTCTCGTTCTCTATCGGAGCAGTTCAGATGGCACTTGGAAGTTTAATCTCTATTAAGAAGAAGATTGCTGAAAAGAACTTGAGCTGGGTGGCAGACTTGGGATGGCTTGTGGCAGTTGTTGCAATGTATTTGTTATCACTTTACTTGGTAATCGGAGAGAAGATTAATATTAAACCGGTATTTGCACTCATTGGTGTTGCATTTGTTCTGGTAGTACTTTTTGGTGGAATGGCACCAGATCGTACAATTGCACAGGGAATCAAAGCAGGCTGTGCGGATGCGTTCACCGTATTCTTAAATACGATCAGTTGTTTCGGTAACGTAATGAGTTATATCCGTTTGTTTGCAGTAGGTATGGCAGGTCTTGCCATTTCCCAGAGCTTTAACGGAATTGCGGCAGGTTTCCATGGCCCGTTAATGATTCTTGGTGTAGTGGTAGTATTAATCGGACACGGACTGAATATTATCATGTGTTTCCTTTCTGTCGTAGTACATGGCGTCAGACTGAACGTTCTGGAGTTCTCAGGACAGGCTGGCGTAGAGTGGAAGGGAATCGCATATGAACCATTTAAAGTAAACGATAAGATTAAAAAATAGTATTTTAACGTAAAGGAGAATAATTATGAATTTAGCATTTGTTGGAATGGCAGCTGCACTCGGTTTGTCCGCTTCAGGATCAGCATTCGGTGCAGGCTTTGCCGGAATGGCATCAGTTGGAGCATGGAAAAAATGTTATGCAAGTGGAAAACCAGCACCGTTCATTATGATCGCATTCTCTGGTGCGCCTCTTACACAGACAATCTACGGATTCCTTCTTATGAACTTTATTAAATCTGCAGTAGCAGGCGGCGGAGATGCCGGTCTTGCTTTTGGAGTTGGTGTTTTTGGCGGTCTTGCAATTGGTCTTTCAGGATTGTTCCAGGGGAAATGTGCTGCAGCAGCTGCAGATGCATTGGGAGCAACAGGAAAAGGTACAGCGAACTACTTTATCGTAGTAGGTATCGTAGAGACAGTAGCCCTCTTCACACTGGTATTCAGTTTGTTGCTTTTGGGCTAAGAATGAATTTGAAAAAGATCATTGATAGAAATGAAAAAGGCATCTTTCATCATGAAAGATGCCTTTTCCATTAACCCATTGCCTAATCAAATAATAGGTACCGGAATATTGTTTGACAGGAACAAATAACGGGAGGAATTATGAAAACAAATTGTGGGAAGAAAAATATTACATGTATAGCACTGGATCTGGATCAGACTACATTAAATCATCAGGGCAGACTGAGTGAAAAGAACCGACAGGCGATTGAGTCTGCAATTCGAAAAGGAGTTCAGATTGTGGTAGCAAGTGGACGGGCGATATCTGCACTTCCAGATGATATCTGTAGTATCAGGGGGATTCGCTATGCGGTTACATCCAATGGGGCGGCGGTTTATGATATACATACGAAAGAATGCCTGCAGCAATATAAGATGACGGAGCAATCTATTGAAAAGATATTGGATTATGCAAAAGACTTGGAAGTGGCATTCGAGACCTTTATTGACGGTAAAGCATATGCACAAAGAGAATATGTGGAAGATCCGGTTTCATTTGGGGCAAGCCCAAGGGCAATTTCCTATATTCAGACAACCAGAGAACCGGTGGATGATATCAGGAGTTTTTTAATGGATCATAAGAAATGTATCGAAAGTGTAGATGTTGTGGTAAAAGAAGAAAATCTTAAGAAAGAATTGTGGAAAACCTTTGAAGAGAATATACCCCAGGTATATGTGACATCTTCCGTGCAGCAGTTATTGGAACTCTCTTACGAAAAGTCAGGTAAACATTCCGGAATAGCATATATTCTGGAGCACCTTGGACTATCAAGGGATGGACTGGCAGCCTTCGGGGATGGAGATAATGATGCAGAGCTTTTAAAATATGCAGGGATAGGGATTGCTGTGGAGAATGCTTCTAAAGCCTGCAGGGAAGCAGCGGATGTTGTAACATTATCTAATGATGAAGACGGTGTTGCGTATGGGATTGAGAAGCTTTTGGGATTGTAGTTTTGAAAATATAAGAAAGGCAGATATAGTTTTAGTAGACAAAAGTGATATATTCAAGTAAAATAAAAGAGATATGATTAAAAAAACAGAGTATGCTCTATAATTACTGGACGAATGATATCTCGATCAGCATACAATTTCAAAGAGAAAGGAAGATAGAAGGAAGATGAGTAACCATACAGAAATCAGATGGCATGGCCGCGGCGGTCAGGGTGCCAAAACTGCTGCTTTGCTTCTTGCAGATGTAGCATTCAAGACAGGAAAATATGTCCAGGGCTTTCCAGAGTACGGCCCGGAACGTATGGGAGCGCCAATTACGGCATACAATCGAATCAGTGACACACCGATTCGTGTACATTCAAATATTTATGACCCACAGTATGTAGTCGTTGTGGATGAATCCCTCCTGGAATCGGTAGATGTTACCAGCGGATTGAAGGAAGATGGAGCAATCCTGGTGAATACACAGAGGGCAAAAGAAGAGATTATTCCGCATTTAAAAGGATATAAAGGAAAGGTATATACGATTGATGCTTATAAAGTATCCATGGCAACAATGGGAAAGTATTTCCCGAATACACCGCTTCTCGCAGCAATTGTGAAGGTTGCAGGTATCATGGATGAAGAGACATTTTTACGAGAGATGAAAGCGTCATTCTCTCACAAATTTGCCAGCAAGCCGGAGGTCATTGACGGTAACATGGCTGCGCTTGAGATGGCACTGAAGGAGGTACAGTAATGGCAACAGATATCACAAAATTAGGAGTAAAGACCAAGTGGCAGGATCTGACAGAAGGTATGATCGTTGCCGGAGCAGGAACCTCCAAAGACTTTAACACTGGAGAATGGTCGACACATAAGCCGGAATTTATGGAAGAAAAATGTAAGCAGTGCTTGCTCTGCGTGCCGGTATGCCCGGACAGCTGTATTCCGGTAAAGGATATGAAAAGAGGCGCATTCGATTATGATCACTGTAAAGGATGCGGTATTTGTGTAAAAGCATGTCCATTTGGGGCAATTACGATGGAAGGGGTGAAGTAAGATGGCAAAGAGAGATCGTTTATCAGGAAATGAGGCAGTAGCAATTGCCTTAAGACAGATTAATCCGGATGTATTCCCGGCATTCCCAATTACACCATCTACAGAGATCCCACAGTATTTTGCTTCTTTTGTGGCAAATGGACAGGTAGATACAGAGTTTATTCCGGTAGAAAGTGAGCACAGTTCTATGAGTGCGGCAATCGGAGCTTCTGCAGCAGGTGCACGAAGCCTTACTGCAACTTCCTCCTGTGGCCTTGCTTATATGTGGGAGGAATTATACATAGCAGCATCGAACAGACTTCCGCTGGCACTGGCATTGGTGAACCGTGCGTTATCTGGTCCGATCAATATCAACTGTGACCATTCTGACAGTATGGGAGCAAGAGATGCAGGATGGATTCAGATCTATGCAGAGAACAATCAGGAAGCCTACGATAACATGGTACAGGCTTATCGAATCTCAGAACATAAGGATGTAAGACTTCCGATCATGATCTGTCAGGATGGTTTTATCACCAGCCATGCAGTGGAGAATATTGAACTTCTGGAAGACGAAGAAGTCAAGAATTTTGTGGGAGAATACGAGCCGGAGAATTATCTCCTGAATCCAGAGTGCCCGATGGCAGTCGGCCCTTATTCTATCACCGATTATTATATGGAAGCAAAACGGAATCAGGCAGAAGGAATGAAGCATGTAAGCCAGGTAGTACTGGATGTGGCAAAGGAATTTGCAGAGCTTTCAGGAAGAGAATATGGCCTGTTTGAAGAGTATTGCATGGAAGATGCAGAAAGAGCAGTCATTATAATCGGTTCCGCGGCAGGTACAACAAAGGATGCCATTGATAAACTGCGCGCACAGGGAGAAAAAGTCGGAATGATCAAGATTCGTCTGTTCCGTCCATTCCCGGCAGATGAGATTGCAGAAGCATTAAAAGATGTAAAGGCGGTTGCAATCATGGATCGTGCAGAGAGTTATACCAATCACGGCGGTCCATTGGGAGCAGATGTGATGGCAGCATTGTTCCGCGCAAGATCACAGGCTCTGGCGATCAATTATATCTATGGACTTGGTGGAAGAGACGTACGTGTGGAAGATATGGAAGCAGTCTATGAGACCCTGAAGCAGATTATTGCAGACGGTGATGCAGGCGAGACTTATCGTTATATGGGAATCAGAGAATAGGGGGCGAAGAAGATGAGTTATAATTTTAAAGAGACAATGAATAAACCGGAACGTCTGGCTCCGGGCCACAGAATGTGTGCCGGCTGTGGCGGAACGATTGCAGTAAGAAATGTACTTCGCGGCCTTCATGAAGGAGATAAGGCGGTCATCGGTAATGCGACAGGATGTCTGGAAGTATCTACTTTTACTTATCCATATACGGCCTGGGAAGACAGTTACATTCACAATGCATTTGAAAATGCAGGTGCGACCTTAAGTGGTGTAGAAGGTGCCTACAAGGCATTAAAGAGAAAAGGAAAATTAGACGAGACCTACAAATTCATCACATTCGGCGGTGACGGCGGTACTTATGATATTGGTCTTCAGTCCTTATCTGGTGCGATGGAGAGAAATCAGGACATGGTCTATGTGTGCTATGATAACGGCGCGTATATGAACACCGGTATTCAGCGTTCTTCTGCGACACCGATGTATGCCGATACTACAACAACTCCGGTTGGAAGCCAGAGTAACGGAAAACCGCAGAACAGAAAAGATTTGGCGGCAGTGATTGCAGCACACGATATTCCGTATGTTGCACAGACTACATTTGTACAGAATTTTAAAGATCTGCATATAAAATCTGAAAAGGCTATTTACACACCTGGTGCTGCTTTCCTTAATATTATGGCTCCGTGTCCTCGTGGATGGAGATATAACACACCAGATATTATGGAGATCTGCAAACTGGGTGTTGAGACATGTTATTGGCCGTTATTCGAAGTAGTGGAAGGAAAATGGATCTTGAATTATGAGCCGAAGAAAAAACTTCCAATTGAAGATTTTCTGAGACCACAGGGAAGATTCAAACATCTATTTAAAAAAGAAAATGAATATCTGATCGAAGCGTTCCAGAAAGAAGTTGACAGACGATGGGAAGAACTTCAGTTCAGATGTTCCAGATAAAGGAGAGTTAACAAGTGAAACGAGAAAAGTTTGGTTCCCGTCTGGGGTTCATACTTGTATCGGCAGGATGTGCCATTGGGATTGGTAATGTGTGGAAGTTCCCTTATATGTGCGGGGAGTTTGGAGGAGCAGCATTTATCCTGATCTATCTGGTATTCCTTCTTATTCTTGGTATTCCTGTATTAGTATGCGAATTTGCAGTGGGACGAGGCAGCCGTCACAGCGTGGCAGCTGGTTTTGAAGCACTGGAGCCGGAAGGAACACGATGGCATGTGATGAAATGGATCGGTATTATCGGCAGTTATCTGTTGATGATGTTCTACACAACGGTCGGTGGCTGGATGATGTACTATTGTTATCGTAGTATCAAAGGTGAATTTTCCGGTGCTTCCTCAGAAGCAGTCACGGAAGGTTTTACAGACATGTTGGGCAATGTATCAACGATGACCTTCTGGACGATTCTTATCTGTATCATTGGTTTTGCGGTTTGTATTTTTGGAATTCAAAATGGTATAGAAAAAGTATCGAAGGTCATGATGTCTTCACTCCTTCTGATCATGATCGTGTTGGCAGTACATTCTGTATTCCTGGAAGGTGCAGGAGAAGGAATCCGGTTTTACCTGGTTCCTGATTTTAAACAGATGCAGGAGATTGGGATTGGCAATGTGATTTTTGGAGCCATGAGTCAGGCGTTCTTTACTCTTTCTATTGGAATTGGTGCTATGCTGATCTTCGGGAGTTACATTGGAAAAGAAAGAAGCCTTACCGGAGAGGCAATCAGTATCACAGTATTAGACACCTTTGTTGCATTGATGGCTGGATTTATTATTATTCCATCCTGCTTTGCGTTTGGAATTGAACCGGGAGCAGGTCCCAGTCTGATATTCATTACCATTCCGAATATATTTGCGCAGATGCCAGGAGGACGGTTGTGGAGTGCATTATTCTTTTTGTTCCTGACATTTGCAGCATTTACAACAATCGTGGCAGTATTTGAGAATATTATATCTTTTGATATAGATTTGTTTGGATGGTCTCGCAGAAAAAGTGTATTGACAAGTGCTGTGCTAATTATTCTGCTGAGTATGCCATGTGTATTAGGATTCAATCTTCTGGCAGGATTCGAGCCATTAGGAGCAGGAACGAATATTATGGATCTGGAAGACTTTATCGTATCCAACAATCTTCTTCCGCTTGGAAGTCTGGGTTATGTATTGTTCTGTACAAGAAAGAATGGCTGGGGCTGGGATCATTTCCTGAAAGAAGTAAATACAGGAAAAGGAATCAAATTTCCGACCATGTTAAAAGGATATGTATCTTATGTACTTCCACTGATTATTATCGTGATTTATCTTAAGGGGTATTATGATAAGTTCGTCAGTCTTGGAAAGACTGCGTTGGCAGGATGGATGGCAGCAGCCATACTATTCCTTGGTTTTGTATTATTCTGTGCATTGACACACAAAAAAGAAAAATAAAAGAAGTTTGTGAGATGAACTGGTGTAATAACGAAAATCAAGCTGTTACACCAGTTTTTAATATGCGATTTGTTCTAATTTATCAACATGCTTTTCAAGATTAGAAATCCGAATCTCATGAAGAGGGATGGTATCGGCATCCAGTTTAATGGTCCGGACAAGAGATTCCAGATTATCCAGGCGGTTTTCAATGCGTGCAAAATGCTCATTCGCCTTTTCCTGTACAAGATCGACTTCTTCCAGAATCGAGTTCATAAGATAGTGATTGTTACTTTCGAACTTCTCATCTACAGCTGTACGATGTTCTTCAAGCTTGTGATCAATATAAGCCTGTTGTTCTTCAAGCTTGTGATCAATATAAGCCTGTTGTTCTTCAAGCTTGTGATCAATATAAGCCTGTTGTTCTTCAAGCTTGTGATCAATATAAGCCTGCTGTTTTGCAAATGACTGTTTTATCCAAGCATCCTGTTCAGCAAACCGCTGTTCAATCCTGGCATCCTGTTCGTTAAAACGTTGATCTAAAATCTCGGATATGGATTGTAATAATTCTTCGTTTGACATGTAATCACCTCCTTGTTTTGGGTATGTGTATAGATTATACCAGTAGAAATTTTAGTGCGCAATGATAAAATATATGAAAAAAATATTCTAAATTTTCTGTGAATTGACATGACCACTATAAGTAGTTATGATGGAATTAATGAAAAAATGGAGGTATGAAAGCATGAGATATCAAATACAAGGGGATACGCTTCCGGTTGTGATCTGCCAGCTTGAAGGTGGCGAAAGGATGATTACACAAGGTGGTGGTATGGCATGGATGTCACCGAATATGTTGATGGAAACGACGACAAATGGAGGATTAGGAAAAGCTTTTGGAAGAATGTTTTCAGGTGAGCATATTTTCCAGAATATTTATACTTCTCAGGGAGGAACTGGAATGATTGCATTTGCTTCCAGCTTTCCAGGATCGATCAAAGCATTTCAGATTGCTCCGGGACAAGAGATGATATTCCAGAAAAGTGCATTTCTTGCAAGTGAAGCAGGTGTAGAACTTTCTGTATTTTTTAATAAGAAATTTAGTTCTGGGCTGTTCGGAGGAGAAGGATTTATCATGCAGAAAGTCAGTGGTCATGGAATTATGTTCGCTGAATTTGACGGACATGTGGTTGAATATGAGCTTCAGCCCGGGCAGCAGATCGTAGTAGATACAGGACATCTGGCTGCGATGACAGGCAGCTGTAGAATGGAGATTCAGAGTGTTTCGGGAGTGAAGAATATGTTGTTTGGCGGGGAAGGAATCTTTAATACTGTGATCAGCGGACCGGGCAGAGTATGGCTCCAGACCATGCCGATCAGCAATGTGGCCGGCGTATTAAGACCTTATCTTCCATCAGGTTCATAGGATAGATAGAGAAGAAAAAACCGCACTTGACTTTAGGGGAAGCCAAGTGCGGTTTGGAAAATGGAGAACAGTAAACTTTAGTCTAAAACCATAAGTTCTTTTGGAAAATGTGTCAATATTTCTATACCGGTTTCAGTGATAAGAACCGTATCTTCAATACGAACACCGCCCCATCCCGGGATATAGATTCCAGGTTCCATGGTAATTACACAACCAGGTTTCATGGTCTTCGTACCGTAATTTCCAAGGAAAGGTTCTTCGTGTAGATCAAGACCGACTCCATGGCCGATTCCTGCATAATAGTATTCTTCATATTTTGCAACTTTTTTTCGGATCTCTTCATCAGATTTTGTTGCGTGAATGCCAGGCCCCATGAACTGAAGACCTGTTGCCTGACCTTCTTTTACCAACTCATAGATTTCTTTTTGTTTTTCAGATGGAGTACCGACAATAAAGGTACGAGTGGTGTCGGAAATGTATCCATTATACATTGCTCCATAATCAACAAGGACGAAATCACCGTTTTCAATTTTTTTATCACTTGGTTTCCCGTGCAGTAGAGAGGTTTTTGCACCAGAGATTAAGATTGTTTCAAATCCAATGTCATGTGCTCCATGCATTTTCATGTTAAATTCCAGACGCGCACACAATTCTCGTTCTGTTACCCCTGCTTTGATATATGGAACCAGTTCTTCTAAGGCTTTATCTGCAATTTCGCATGCAATACGTGTATTTGCAATTTCTTCTGATGATTTTGTATAACGCAATTCTTCGATAATATTTTGAGTCGGAATGAAATTAATTCCGTGAGAACTCAATCTTTTTTCAAAATCAGAGTATTTGTCATATGTAGTAAAACATTCTTCAAAACCGAGACGCTTAATGCCTGCTTTCACACAGATGTGCTCCAATGCTTTCGGAATGCTTCGGTCAAATAAATGCCAGTTTACAATTTCAAAATCCGGGCAAGATTTTTCCGCGAGTTCTGTGAAACGGCTGTCCGTAATCAGATATTTTCCTTGTGGACAAATGACAACATATGCCAGTTCATCCGGATATCCGGAAATATATTTCACGTTAGATTCTTTGGTAATATAGATGCCGTCAAGTCCTTGATTTTCTAAGATGTCTAATAATTGTTCTGCCATGATATTCGTTTGCAACCTCCCAATTCTTAAGCTTTAGTTTCCATCAGACATTTTTTCAAGTTTTTTGTTTAATGCGAGCAGTAAAAAGCCGATGATTAAAAGACATACAGGAATTACGATAAATACCTGTAACATTCCTAATTTTGAAATTACCAGTTCTACATAACCAGATAATTTATTTGCGACAAACATACTTGCAAACCATACGCCCATCAACAGAGAAGCATATTTTGCAGGTGCAAGTTTATTAACCATACCATATCCGACAGGTGCAAAACACATCTCACCAATACTCTGGAAAGTGATAAAAGCAAGAATGAAAAGAACGCTTGCTTTTGGTCCTTCACCTGGAACTGTACCGGTTTTCATTACAGCAACAATCATAAATGCAAATGCAATTGCCAGGAACAAGAATCCTAAGCCCATTTTCTGAGAGATGTTAAAATCTCCTTTTTTAGATTTTGATTTTTTCATCCAGATAGCTGCCATGATTGGACCAAGAATTACACATAAGAGACCGTTATAGGAATCGATCCATGCAGTTGGAATCTGGAAATTTCCGATTTTTAACATAATTTAGCGAACTTAAATGAAAAACTAAATTCCAGCTGTGGATTATCTCAGTAAATATGCGGGATTAAATTCTGTAATGCACCTTAACAATTCCATTTTTTTGCCTTATAATAAACCTGTAAGCACCCATGATTTATGTTTTTATGCATACTAACCGGGCATCTGAAAATAGTGTGCGAGACTAAATTCCACATGCCTTATGTGCAAGACTAAATTCTGGTGCAGTGAAATCTGCCTGTGCTTTACTATTTTATTTTATAAGTTTTGGACTAAGCATAACATCATCAGGTGCGATTGCCTTTAATCCTAATGCTTTGTGCAGCTTGTTGTCCAAGAGTAAAAGAGAGAGTTCATATGGGCTATGTCCATTAAGACTGTCTCTTTTTTCGTTGTTTATGTGATTCATCATAAGTCTGACTTTCTCGTCATTTAAATCAGCGAATGAACTCCCTTTCGGACGGATGTAGCGGATATACTCGTGGTTCTTTTCGCAGGCACCTTTTTGCCAAAAGCTATATGGATCACAGTAAAAGACAGTCGTGCTTTTACTTCCGTCACAGAATTCCTCCATCTCTTCACGAGCTGAGAATTCTGAACCTCCATCCGTGAGAATCACCGGAAAAAGCTTTTTGAATGCATCCTGCCCCAACACTGTTTCAAGCCATACAAAGACCTCTAACACGCATTCCTGGTCTTGATATTCCAACAGGAACATAAGCATAAGATTGCAGTTGCGGAATGTAAAGGTCAAGAGGGCGCGGCTTTCGCCTTTCTTTCCTTCCACGCAGTCCATTTCCACAACATTTATATCTGGATGATCTTTCATATAATTCTGGAAATCTTCGTAGTTATGACCTTGACGATAAGAACGATCTTTTGCACTGGTCTGTGTAGGTTTCTTGCGTTTCTTATAACGTACAGAACGCCTTAAGTCACCATTGCGGACATCGAATACACAATCATTGATGTAGGAGTAAAGTGTTCTTCTGGAGCAACCCAATTCTTCTGCATGAGTAGCATAAATATGACCGATGGACTGATGTTTCTCCTTGATCAATGGAACCAATAAATCATTCATGGATTGAATGCTTTCCGGAGTCTGGTTAATGCCGGCTCTGCAATCGACTAGCACGCTACGGTACTCATCATGGGCATATTTGGATGAATAAAACTTTCTGGGCATAAGACAATGGGTCTTTTTACCACAGCCATTACATACGTAGGGTGGTTTATTCAGTTTCTCACATTCAGCTGTCTCATATGCGGGACATATATCAGTGCAGCGAAAGGATGGTTTTCTGCAAAGCTTACAATGAATGCCACACATCTTATCACACAAGCATGTCATCTTACAGTTCTTGCGATGAATACATGGCGGATGAGTGTAACCTGAATCCGGACGTTCTTTTGTATGTGCGTGGAGACGTACTTCCTTTGATATGGTAGATGGATTTTTACCAATAATTCGTCCAATTTCAGCGAAGCTTTTATTCTCAGTAAGACCTTTCTCGATATCAACACGCTGTTCAAATGTTAAATGTTTCTGATTGCCTTTATTTTTCATAATTATCTCCAATCAGCACAGGCAGGCAATCAGCTGCAAGTACATTATACGGAGTAATGATTATCAAAGACAATATGGCAAATATGTGTGCAAAAGTAACTTCGACCTATATGGAATTTACTCTTGCATTTGGTCCAAAACCGGAATTTAGTTTTTCATTTAAGT
>NZ_JBNPLX010000035.1:0-29839 GCF_050313695.1 Bariatricus sp. SGI.161 | reverse complement strand
AGTGCAAACCAAATCAATGGTTTGCACATTCACTTTTACGTTGTAAACGGTCGCGTCCAAGTCGTATTATACCAAAAATATCTTCCAAAAATCAAATGTTTTTTAAAACAGATGTCAAAATAGACGAATAATCATCCGCAATATTTTAAATAATATCACTCCGATATGACATGTTCTTTCTATCCCTTTCATTCAAAACCCTCTTTTATCAAAATACTCTTAACTCCGTCAAAATTATGTCCTATAATAATATCATACTTTTACAATATATGAAAATTCAAAAGGAGACCCTTTTAATGAAAGTAATCGATCTTACCCATACAATCTGTGAAAATATGCCTGTATACCCGGGAACAGAGCCTCCTACCCTGGAACCATCAAGCACTTATGCGGAAAATGGATTCA
Organism: Bariatricus sp. SGI.161; assembly: GCF_050313695.1. Lineage (NCBI taxonomy): Bacteria > Bacillati > Bacillota > Clostridia > Lachnospirales > Lachnospiraceae > Bariatricus > Bariatricus sp. SGI.161. The sequence goes on along the minus strand of NZ_JBNPLX010000035.1, from coordinate 29,434 downwards.
AAGAAACAAAAGTAACCTTGTTCACACATATCGGCACACATATGGATCCGCCCGCCCATATATTTCCAGGTCGAACGACTCTGGATCAATTCCCGGCAGAACAATTTATCGGAAAAGCACTGGTCATCGACTGCCGTGATTTAAAACCGGGATCCTCGATAACCATGGCATCTCTTGTGAAATACGGAACAACTGTCAAATCCGCAGATTTTCTTTTATTTAATCTAGGATGGGATAAGTTCTGGGGAACGGATGCCTATTTTGGCGATTATCCTTGTATTGACGAAGAGGTAATAGACTTTGTTATTCATGGGCATTATAAAGGAATCGGCTTCGATGTCATAGGTCTTGATCCTATCGCAGATGAGAATCTGACACGACACAAAAAGTTATTCCAGTCCACAGATATCATCAATATCGAGAATCTCTGCAATCTTGACCAATGTGGAGCCGATCTGTTCTGGTTTTGCTGTTGTCCATTGAAACTGGATGACTGCGATGGCGCCCCGATTCGGGCAATCGCATGGTTTGATTAATCTTTTGAAGATATTCGAAAGCAAAAACCCCTTTCTCCAGACACATCCGTCTGAAGAAAAGGGGTTTTATTATATCATCTCTACCATGTCAATTCCAGATACAGGTCTTTATATTGCTGAGCAGATTTATCCCAGGAGAAATCCTTATCCATATCTCTCTGAACCATCTCATCCCAGCACCAGCGATTGGTGAAGTACAAGGTCTTTGCTCTGTTGATTGCATCCAGCAAAAGACCAGCGTCATAATAATTAAATGTGAAACCATTTCCTGTATTTGTAAACATATTATAAGGTTCTACCGTATCTTTTAATCCGCCTGTCTCCCGGACAATCGGGATTGTACCATAATGCATGGCAATCAGCTGTGTCAGTCCGCAAGGTTCAAACTGAGACGGTACCAAAAAGGCATCTGCACCGGCATAGATTCTGTGAGCTCTCGTCTCATCATACATAATGTTCGAGCACACATTTCCTTTATATGCATTTTCATAATAGCGGAAGGAATTCTCATACACATCGTCTCCGGTTCCCAGGACAACAACCTGTGTATGTTCGTCCATAATCTGCGGAAGAATCGCATTGACCAGATCCAGTCCTTTCTGATCTGTCAGTCGGGATATTAATCCGATAACAAACTTGTGATCATCCTGCTCCAATCCCAGCTCTTCCTGTAATTTTCGTTTATTTTCCTTCTTCTTATCCAATACATCTGTAATGTCATAGTTGGCATATAATCTAGAATCTGTGCTGGTATTCCAGATATCATAGTCAATTCCGTTGACAATTCCTCTCAATTTGCCAGAATGATATCTTAAATGAGCATCCAGCTTCTCACCATAATAATCTGTCTGAATCTCTCCGGCATATGTATGGCTGACCGTTGTAATGACATTTGAATAAGTCAAGCCGCCTTTTAACATATTGGCATCGTTGTAACTTACCTTCAATGCATCTTTATTGAACACATAATCCGGCAGTCCTGACCAATAACGGATTGTAGGAATATTGTAGATTCCCTGGAACCGCAGATTATGGATAGTCAGAATCGTCTTTGCAGAAGTCAGTTTCGTATCTTCAAATAACGTTCTCAAATATACTGGAACCAAGGCTGCCTGCCAATCATGGCAATGAATAATATCCGGAACCCAGTCCATATAATTCAATGCTGCCAATGCTGCCTTTGCAAAATAGCAATACTTCGGAATATCATCGATCAGATTCGTATATGGATTACCGCTGCTAAAGAATTCTTCATTATCAATGAAATCATATACTACTCCATCCCAGACATATTCCATAATTCCAACGTAGAATGATCTTCCATCGGAACACAGATTCATCTCAAAAGATCCCTTATAGATCATCTTCTCCTGGTATTTCCATGGAATACATTTATAACGTGGAAGAATTACTTTTACATCACAGTTCTGTTTTACCAGTGCTTTTGGCAATGCATACATAACATCACCAAGACCACCTGTCTTAACAAACGGATAACACTCAGAGCCAATAAATGCAACACTTCTTCTCGGAGTCTGGCGCACCTCAAATGTTGGTTCTTCTACAACTTCTGGTTCTGCTGGTTTTACTTCTTCTGCAGCTGGTGCTTTTACCTCTTCTGCCTTTGGTTCTTCTACGACAGCTTCCTTCACTTCTTCTACCTTTGGTTCTTCTGCGACAGCTTCCTTCACTTTCTCTGCTTTTGGCTCCTCTGTCTTTGCCTTGGTCTCTTTCTTTGCTGCTGTCTTCGGCTTCTCTTCTTTTGCTTTTGTTTCTTTCTTAGCTGCTGCCTTTGGCTTCTCTTCTTTTGCTTTTGTTTCTTTCTTAGCTGCTGCCTTTGGCTTCTCTTCTTTCACAGTTTTTGCTGGTTCTATCTTTTCTGCACTTACTTCTTCAACCTTCTTCTCTTTCTCTTCTGGTTTTACTGCAGTTGCTTTTGTCTCGGTTGTTTTTGCTGTGGTTGTTTTTGCTGTGGTTGTTTTTGCTGCAGTTTTCTTTGCAGTTGTCTTGGTTGCAGCTGGTTTCTTGGTTGTTGCTTTGGTAGCTTGTTTCTTAGCCATCTAATACCTCCAAAATAAATATAACATTTTACTCTTTATGATCTTAACTTCAAGCAAATATTTTAAATCATAGAATATTATATCACAAATGCTATATTTGGCAAATATCATAATTATGGCTGCTTTTTACTGACAGATTTCTTTGAACGAAATATTCAATTCTCCGACGCCTCCGTCAATCTCTATTCGATTACTGCCGGCTCCATAAAAGGAATCATCATGCATTTTCTGATTCTCCAGTTTCGCCTCCCCGATTCCTTTATCAAGTTCAATTCTATAATCTTCAGCTGTCCCTTCCAGTGTAAGATTCGTCTCTCCGAGTCCATAATCAATGCTGCCGGCTCCTTCAAGTCTTCCAGATAGATTTAATTCTCCGATTCCCATATCGATATCGGCATTATACAGATATCCATCTGCAATCGTAACATCTCCAATGCCACCGTCAATTTCTGCCTGATTCAATGCCTGAATCCTTCCTACCTTCAATTCTCCTACTCCAAGATTCATAACCAGAGAATCTGTCAAAAGCTCATCTATCGTTACTTCTCCAACACCAGTATTTAGTTCAACGGATTCAAACATCGTCTCTTCCGGGATTGTAAGTACCACTTTCATCCTGTTTGAATGTGCCATAAAGAATGGCCTTTTTTCTCTGATTTCCAGACGCCTGCCATTTAACTCATAGGAAATATACTTGTGATTTGTCTCCAGTTTCAATTGCTTCCCAGTCTTAATTTCAAGTTTCGCAGCATTTATATCAATAATAAGATCTGTAACATCATTCTCAATAACATATTCACTCATCTTTCCTTCTGTACCAGCGCTGACCAGGCCAAAAACAACACCCACTGCTCCACATATTCCACTTAAGATACTGATACTTAAAAAGATTGCAAATGCCAATGCCAAATATTTAATAACTTTCTGTCCCGTTGTCATTTTACATCCACACCTCCGAAAATACATGTACAGTTAATGTAAATAGTGCATCTGTTGTCCTTTGAATTCTGATGTTTTTTCGCATCAGCGCCGCCAAAAAGAGAATTGGAATTTATTTTTACATTGACGCCATCTGGAACAAGGATATCAATACCTCCAAAAATACTGCTGGCCGTTATCACAGCATCTTCTTCAATAATTGCATTTCTCAAGTCACACTTTACACCGCCAAAGACTGCTGTAAGTTCTGCCCCCTTGAAAACCTCATAAGAAAAATTGATATTCTGCCCGGAAAATGCTGCAAAAGCTATCTTAACTTCCTCACCATTCATTTTCATCGTTTTCATAATCTCCGAACTTTTATTTCCCACGATTCCTCTCAGGATCATTTTCACACCGAAAACCGCAATGATCACCGGAACCAAAAGTTTCCAAAGCAGATCAAAATCCAAAACATTCTGACATGCAAGAAGCAAGAATATTCCAATCAGGAGCCCGACCAGACTGGCAGTCCTGTCACCGTTGTTAAATAACCCAATAAAACTTGGAATAATAATAAATAAAGTCCACCATCCGTCAAAAAATATCTCGATATTCGTAATTCCAAATGCATTGAGAGCCAATACTGCACTTATCGCAATCAATACAATCCCCCATAAAATATTGTTTATTCTTTTCATCTCATTTTCCTCCTTCACTTTGTATAGTTGTATTCTAAAAAAAATCCGCCTTATTCGATAGGCAGATTTTTCAGGAGATTGTGTCAATTATTTAGACTCGTATGATTTTGTAATTCATTTATTGTCTTCCAATATTTATTATGATAAAATACAGCCAAAGCATTTTATTTCTATCAGTCTAAGCAAAACACATCTGAAATTCATCTCAATCATCAGAAAATCTTAGAAATCTCAATGCTTGATTACCCACATAACAGCAGAGGATTTCCAGGATGGACTAAGATGCACTTAAAAACCTCTGCAAGAATAGAAAAAGGAGGTCTTTTATGGAACAGACAGGAACAATTCCCTCAAACCGCATCTACAAAGCCCGTATCTTTGAGATGATATTCAGTGACAAAAAAGAATTGCTTGCCTTGTATAATGCAGTCAACAAAACAGATTATGATGATCCTGAATTGCTGGAAATCAACACTTTGCAAAATGCTATTTATATGTCAATGAAGAACGATGTATCTTTTATTATTGACTCCAGACTGTCATTGTATGAACACCAATCCACTTACAGCCCGAATCTACCACTTCGGTATTTACTGTATGTATCTGATATCTATGCTAATATTACAAAGAACGAGAATCTGTATGGGCGAAAGGCTATCAACATACCATCGCCTCGATTCATAATCTTTTATAATGGAAGAGATCCATTCCCAGATCAAATGATTCTGAAATTGTCAGATATGTATACTATAGGGGAAGAGGATACATCCTTGGAGTTAACGGCACTTATGCTAAATATTAATCCAGATTATAATCAGGAACTGCTAAATGCATGTAAAACATTAAAGGATTATTCTCTATATACTGCTAGAGTACGGGAATATGCAGATAGAATGTCACTGGAGGATGCTGTGGAGCGAGCGATAACAGAATGTATCAAAGAAGGAATTCTGTCAGAATTTCTCTTGAAGAACAGAGCGGAGGCGAAACGAATGAGTATCTACGAATATGATGAGGAAAGGCATATGCGCCAGACACGTGCTGAGGGATACGAAGAGGGCGAGGCCGCTGGAATAAAAGAAGCTACACAGCGCCTGAATCAATTAAATCGGTTGCTTGCAGAGCAAAACCGTACAGAAGATATCATAAAAGCCGCAATAGATGAAAATTATCAGAAGAAGCTTTTAGAAGAATTTGATCTATAACTCTGAAGAAGCCGCCAATGGCGGCTTCTTCTTTCTAAATGCATGGCAGTTAACTATTCAAACAGCTACCGTCAGCCGTTCAATACTTCTTCCATTTGCCCATTGTGTACAATACACATTCGTACATTTTTGATACTTTTCAAACTGTTTTTTTGCATTTTGTTCATCTCCGTATACTTTCCAGCATCCGATACATTTGTATCCGCATGCGCGATTTTCTATAAATCCACGTACATCCTCTGGCGGATACCCAAGAAAAAGTCCAATCTCATGCGGAAATTCTTCTGACTCATGCAATCGCTTACTCAGACGGACTACGCATTTATCGGAATCGTCTACAGAATATCCGTATTCTCTCAGGATCTTCGCTGCATCTTCTGCTGCCAGATCATTTTCCAGTTTATTCGGGCGATAAATATAGAGCAATACCCGGTCAGCAGACATTCGCAGCGGAATCACACGTACTCCCTTTGGTACCAGACGTCGATTCAGGGAACGTACAGCGGATAATAATTCTTTTCTATCTGAATACGGACAATTAAACACATTCCCTGTCTTTAATCCTGCTAATGTGGGCGAACAATGACGGATAATCATCTCATCGGACATGCTGCTCCCTCCAGTCTTACATTTTCTTCCAGAATGCTCTTCAGAGCTGACATTGAACTTGTATGAGAACGAACAATCCGAACGTCTCTTCCTTTGGTCTCATTCAATGCATTGCGCACCATTTTATGTGATACTGTCCCCGTAAACAGCACCATCAAATCCGGATTCCCGATTCCTTTCAAGCTGCTCTTCTGCTTCGGATATACTTTCGCATCACATTGATATTCCTGACATAAATCTTTATACTTTCGAACCATACACTCATTTCCACCTATGATTACCACGCTCATGTTCAGCATCTCCCTTCTTGGTTAGCTATTGCTAACCTATATTTTGAAAGAAAACGCCTTGCGGCGCAATCTTTCGTTAAATCATTTTTATACAGCTTTGTTAGTTTCAGCTAACTTATTATTTTATATAATAACTATCTTATGCTCCTGTGTCAATTCTTTTTGTATAATTTCGTAATATCGATAATTTATCTCAATATTATTTAACAAATCCGTCCATTTTCCATCTCATAGATTACATCTGTCACATTCATCGTGGATTTTCTATGCGATACCAGCACCACCGTTTTATCCCCTCGAGATTCATGTAATGACTTCAAAATAATTCCTTCATTTAAGGAATCCAGATTACTGGTCGGCTCATCAAGAAGCATGAACGGCGCATCGTGAAGAAATGCCCTTGCAATCCCGATTCGCTGCTTTTCTCCGCCAGAGAGGGTATCTCCCAATTCACCAACCTCCGTATCGTAACCATTTGGCAACGTCATGATGAATTTATGGATAGAAGCTTTTTTTGCCGCCTCTATAATCTCTTCTCTGGAAGCCCCCAGTCTTCCGACTGCAATATTATTGGCAATGGAATCATGGAACAGATATGTTTCCTGCGTCACATAGGATTCCATATCCCGCAGATCTTTTGTATTAACTTCCCGAATGTCCTTTCCGGAGATTCGAATATCTCCTTGATCTGCATCCCAGAAACGCATCAAAAGCTTTAGCAGCGTAGATTTACCAGAACCGCTCGCCCCGTGGATTCCTACAACCTTTCCTCTCGGGAGCTCAATAGAATAGTCTTTCAGAATCTGTTCTTCCTCATAGGCAAAATCCACATGCTCTGCTTTTGCACCAGCAAATATAGTCTGCTCTTTTTCTCCAACTTCTTCAATCTGCGGTTCTTCTTCCAACAGAGAGAGAACACGCTCTCCACTGGCCAGTGTCTGATTCAGATTATTAGACAGGTTAGACAGTGCCGTCACCGGTCCAAAGGAACCCATCATAGCAATGACTGTTATTAGCATACTGTCAAAACTGACAATGCCTCTTTCATACTTCCAAAGCATGAAGAAGAGCATTCCAAAAGAGAATAACAAAATAGCCATATTCGTCAATGCCCCCTGCACTGCCTCATGACGGTTCAACTTCTTCTGCATCAGTCCCAGTTCTCTGGAACGATCATCAATCTGTTTCATTCGCTCTTCGCCCTTGTCATACTGGATTGTCTCGTCCAGTCCACGAAGGGAATCCAATATAAAACTGTTCAACTCCCCGAAAGAATTCCGAAACTGCATCCCTTCCTCTGCTCCTTTCTTCCCGTTCCAGACCGGAATCACGACACCGACTACTATATACCCCATAAGTGCAAGTATACCTGCCGGTGCATACTGTGCACCGATAAAAAGAACCATAATCAGAGAAGTCAGAATTGCAATGGCAATCGGAGAGATTGTATGCGCATAGAAAACTTCCAGAAGCTCGATATCTGATGTAATGATAGAGATAAGATTCCCCTTATCTCGTCCTTCCAGTTTCGCCGGGCATAGCCTGCGAAGTGACGCAAATACTTTATGCCGAATGATTGCAAGCAGCTTGAATGCAATGAAGTGGTTACAATATTGCTCTCCATAATGAAGCACACCACGCAGAATAGCAAGAACAATCAGGATTGACGCTATCGTTCCAAATGACCGTGACGGGAAGAATCCCCCTTCAATCACGTCCACGTTTTGCCGCAGAATCTCTGACAATCCATATAACATTCCATACCCGGTAAGAATGGTTAAAAAAATGGCACACAAATATCCCAGTACTCCTAATAGAATGGCAAGACACATCAGCAGAAGCAACGGTTTCACTAATCCGATGAGCTGTCCCATAATCACAATACCTTTTCTTCGTTTTTTCTGCTCCATTACTCTGTCACTACCTTTCTGTCTAAATATTCTTCTGACTGGCTGATCGCGTGTCCATAGGATTCCAGATCTCGCTGATATCGGTATAAATCTGCATAAGCTCCTCCAGATTCCATCAGCTCCTTATGAGTACCAGACTGTACCACATGTCCCTTCTCCAACATATAGATTCGGTCAGATTCTACTACATTCGCAAGTCTGTGAGAAATGAGCAGGATTGTCTTCGTCTTCGCCAGCCCCCGTATTACTTCCATAATCATCTCTTCGCTTTCCATATCAATATTGGACGTCGCCTCATCAAAGATATAGACCGGTGTGTCGTGGAGAAGCGCTCTTGCCAGCGCCAGTCTCTGGCACTGCCCGCCGGAGAAATTGCTTCCTCTTTCCAGGATAGGCGTATCCAGTCCTTGCTGTTCCTCCAAAAATCCTAACAAGTTGACTTTTTCCAGCACTGCGTACATCTCTTTTTCTGATGCATCGGCTTTCCCCATCTTCAGGTTCTCACGGACTGTTCCTTTAAACAGATAGCTATTGTGACTGACCAGAGTAATGTGATCCATCAAGCTCTTTTCTGAAACTTTCGAAAGTTCCTGGTCCTGGATAGTAATGCTGCCCCGATAGCCCTTGTTTCTTCCCATAAGGATACCCGCAATGGTACTTTTTCCACAGCCAGAGGTTCCCACCAGAGAAGTGAAACTGCCGCCGCTCAATTCCACGGTCACACCTTCCAGAATATCCCTTTCTTCTTCATAGGCAAATCGCACATCCTCTAATTGGATAGTCGTCGTTTCTTTCCTAAGCTCAATCTCTTTCTCCTCCGGTTCCGGCAGATCCAATAACGCAAAGATCTTGTCACTTGCCGCCATACCGTTCATAGCAATATGAAAGAAAGAACCCAGAAGCCGCAGTGGAATAAAAAATTCAGATGCCAGTAATATAATCATCAGCGCTCCGCTGAAGCTGACATTCCCCTTGATATATTCTGAAAGTGTCACGATCATGCCGACTGCTGCGCCGCCATAGGCAATGATGTCCATCACACTGGTAGAATTCAGCTGCATAGTCAACACTTTCATGGTAATCCGCCGAAATCTCTGAGATTCTTCATCCATCTCATCTGCTTTATCTGCATCAGCCTGATAAATCTTCAGAGTTGTCAATCCCTGCAGATTCTCCAGGAAAGAATCTCCCAGTTCTGTATAGATTCCCCAATATCTGTTTAATAATTTTTTTGCAAATTTCTGTACTGCCACGATAGAGATCGGGATCAGCGGAACACAGATCAAAAGCACCAGGCTTGCTTTCAGATTCACAAAAGCAAGGATAACAAAGAGCGTTATAGGAGCCAGCAGGCTATAGAATAACTGAGACAAATATTTTCCAAAATATGTCTCCAGCTGTTCCACACCTTCTGCTGCCATCTGTACCACTTCAGAAGTCGCAACACTTTCACGATAAGATGCTCCCAGTTTCAATAATTTCCCATAAATCTTCTCGCGCAATATCCGTTTCACATCAACGCTCGCCTCATAAGAAGCATAGGATGCCTGTCTGTCACAGATCAGGCGCAATGAAATGGCAATAAAAATCACGATACCGTATAAAAGCAGCTGATTCTTTGTAATCGCATCAAACAACGCACTCTCCAAAAGCATGGAAGCAGCATAAATCATCGCTATCTGGCATAACAGGGATATCCACTTCCATACGACCTGAAACACAATATATTTTTTTGCATGAGATAACAGTTTGACCAATCTTGTTTTTATCATGTTTTGTAGTTTCCTTTCTTTCACGATTCTGTTCTTCTGAATAATAATCGTCTTTTTCAGTTAATTGAATTAGTGGCCGCTAACCATCATTCAAAAAAAGAAGCCTCGGTTTGAGGCAACTAACTTATATATATCATTTTATTACACAAACTGTCAATTACTTTTTTCAACTAACTGCTTCTGTTTTAAACTTTGCACAATAAAAAAGACTTGAGGCACATCAATCCCCAAGTCTCTTCTTCCTATTGTTTAGACAAAATTACAATGAAGCAGTTCATGCTCTTTCCCTTTCAAAAGAGTATGCTCTCCCTGTTTAAAAGACAGATAAGAATAAGGTTCCAGATCATCCAATATTTAACTGCTGCAAAGTCATTTTTCGTTTTACTCACCTTCAACCGGTTCTGGATTGGAAACACTGACTTTGTGATCATACCAAGTACCTTTTGTTCCTACTAACGCAAGATCAAATTCTTCATCCAATGCCGGGACAGGAATATCGAATCCATACACTTCTTCTGTCGTGCCATCACTATACGTCACAGTATCTTCCGTAGGTTCCAGAAGTTCTGCCCCATCTTTTTGAGCATCTTCAGCAAGCCCCGGATAGAGATTCAGTATATTCTTTGATACCAGAGAAACATGTATTGTCATTTTTCCATCTTTTACCGTCAAAGTACCTTTTCCTTCACAGGCTTCATTGGCATGAAACATTCCGCTGTCTGTATTAAAATCTGCGGAATAAGTACCATCCTCTATTCCAGCATCTGCCTCACTGCTGCTCTCTGTATCTACATCCTCTTTTTGGTCTGTTTCTTCTACCTGTTCTTTTGCATCCGTATCCTGAGTATCTTTTTTCCCAGAACATCCAAATACAAGCGCAGATGAAAGCAAAAGTATTCCAAGAACTGCGATTACCCTTTTCTTCATTTTCATTTCTCCTACTCGCCAATTACTGCTTTAGTATGTGCTACATAAAGATTCTGAATCGCCTCAATCTCACCGAGACCTGCAATCTGTGTATCTACACTGTCAAATTCTCCGGAAGCATTGAACATGCTCTTCCAAGAGTCATCATCGTCTCCTGCCATATCATTATTAGCGTGGTCTCCTGCAACAACCATCAAAGGACGAAGAATTACTTTCTTATATCCTGCCTGGGCAACTGCATCTATAACAGCTTCACATGCCGTTTCTTCCGGTTCGCCTTCTACCGTTCCGATAAATACATTGTCATATCCGAGGTCATTCATCTGTGTCTGCATCTGGCTATAAGATACTTTTGCAGTATGAGAGGTACCGTGTCCCAAAAATACAAATGCTGCGCCATCTTCTTTTGCAGCATCCAGGCTGTCATATCCGGCTGTTTCTACTGCCTCGGAAGTGATTGCTTCTGCAACTGCTTTTTTATCCTCATTTACAACTGTCGCGTCTTCCCCAACTTCTCCAAGCAAAGGCTCAGCAACTTTTACAGATTCAAACTGATCCTGATAAGCTTCTACAGATTCCATCAGCTCATCATATTCTGCGCCATGCATTAAATGCGTCGGCTGTACGACCAGATTCTTTACTCCATTAGAAACCGCACGTTCCAATGCCTGATCCATATTATCAATACATTCCTCATCTCTTGCCTGAATATGGTTAATAATAATCTGTGCCGTAAATGCTCTTCTTACAGACCAGTCAGGATATGCTTCCTGAAGTGCATCTTCGATTCCCTTAATATCAGCCACGCGACTGTCATTAAAAGAGGTTCCAAAGCTGACTACGAGGATCTCATTTTCACCAATATCATCCTGATTACGAGGATCATCTTTGGATGCATCGCCTGTATCTCTTCCAAAGTAATCCGGATCTGCATTTTCCCCTTCCACCAATTCCTTCTGCTCATCTGTCAGTGCATCCCATGCCTCTTTGGCTTCCTTGCACTGTTCATCTGTTTCATCTGTTCTCTCCTGCACATAGATGGCATCAATCAATGCAGCTACTTCATCTGCCGCTTCCTGATCAGCATCTGTCTCTACTTCTTCAGTTTCCTCCGCCGTTTCGGATGTCTCCTCACTGCTGCCAGAACATCCGGTCATTACCAGAGCACTTACCATGGAAACTGCCAGCAAGATTGCTACTACTCTTTTCTTCATCTTGTTCCTCCTTCTTATTTCTGGTCCATTTCCGACAAAAGGATATAACGGCAGTACTTATGAGGGCATAATGACTTAAAGCCAAAAAACGTCCTTTTTCCATAAAATGGTAAAAGGACGTAATACTGACATAATCAAACAACACTTCCGGCAGATACAGGCACTGCCAGAAATGTAATATCTCCATTATAATCGGTTGCGACCAGTTACTCGTGATCTGTGGGCATATCCCACTCCGTTTTTAAACAGGCAGGTCTCCTGACTTGCGGATCAACATCCAAGGCCGCCTTCCCAATTGCTCAGTGACTTATCTGGCCTTGCACTCCTCGCTTACAGTGACGAGTTCGTACAGGATTTGCACCTGTTTCCCTTTTAATCAAACAATCCATGATTGTCTGAACCTATCGAACATACCTTATCACACTCAAATAAAAATGTAAAGTCTCTGAAATTGTTTTTTAATATTCTATGGTTATTGACTACTCCACATTTTTTAATGCCTCTTCCATCGGAATCTTTCGGATTCTTCTGAAATCCAGCATCATTACTATCAGGTATCCCAGAAGAACGAAGGAAAACATCTTCACATAGCCCATTGGCTCTATCGTAAAGGCAAACCATCCATTATATTTAAACATAATGATTTTCCATGCCTGTTTCATTACCGTAGAGCCTAATATTACACTTATGGTATCTGCCACAACCACTACCATTGTTGTAGAAAGCAGATATAGGCTTGCGATCTCACGGTTTTCATAACCAAGAATTTTCGTCATGGAGATTGCCGTTTCGTTCTTTTCGATAATAAGCTTTGTCAATAGATAAATCAGTACTGCTGATAAAAGGATACACAGAATCTGAAAATACTGCATATAGGCTCCCATAGAATGATCTAACTGGTCGCACATTTTCGTAATATCCTCTTTCGTAATGACTGTCGCTATTTTATCTTCTTCGATATCGGTAATCTCTGTGTCTGAGATATATCCGGTGAACTCTTCCTTGTCCAGTTCAAATAAAGAACGATATTTTTCAATCGGAAGGAAAACTGCAATACTCTGACATTTTTCATAAATTCCTGATACTTTAAACTGATACTGCTTATGTTCATATTTTTCATCCAGCTTAATAGTATCTCCCACCTTCAGGTTATACTTCTCACTGAATGGTCGTGAAAGATACACTTCATTTTCTTTAAGTACTGATAAGTTTTCAATCTGGATATATCTGCTGTTATCCCGAATGCCATAAATGGGCACTTCTTCATCCAATTCGTCCCCTGTCTTCTTTAATGCTTTCATACAGAATTCCTCTACGTCCTGATTATCCGTATGAATCATTTTCCCTTCCTCATCTTCACAGGATTTCAATACATACTGGTACTTTGCAAACATCATATCTTCTGCCTTGCCCTGATAGTAATTCAAGGTAGACGGCATTCCGACTGCCATAGCCAGCATAACCATAATAAAGAAAATGCCCGCAAAAAGGACAGCATAATTAGGCATGTTCTGGAATATGATACGCAGACGGAATCTGTTAAAAAACTTCCACTTCGGAAGCCGTACAGTTTTCTTTCGTTTTGACTTTTTCAGATCACGCCGTAAAAACTGAAGTGGTGTATGCTGCATCATACGAATAAGCACTAACAGATTTACCACAAGCATCAGGAATACTGGTATTACAGTCGTCTTAACAAACGCATCCGGGTTCCATATTGTTTCATAGGTTGGAAGGCTGTAACTATTATAATACATAGATACTACAACATCTTTAAAGACTGTATAACCCATCAAATTGCCTGCAATTGCCGCAATTATAGTTACAATCACAGGTGTTGCCAGATAATGCCTCACAAGCTCATCCTTTGTATATCCGGATGCCCGAAGGGTACCGATCATCTGTGATTCCTTCATAATAGTATTGCTGATAGTAACCGCAAAGATAAAAGCAATAATCACGATCAGGATATCCAGAAGCACTCCGCCCATCGCTTCATCCGACCCCATATCATCCGTCGCAAAATTGATTGCCGGGTTCGCATAACGGGGAACATAATCCTGAAGCTCATTCTCATGCACGACCGTCTGGGTAAGCAAAGCTTTCATGAAATCATCGGATTGCTTCTTTTCTTCTATCTCATCTATGGATCTCTGTTCATACTTCCATGCATATGTATAGTGGATCGTACCAGAGAGGCGTCCAAAGCCATCCTTCGTTACCATAGCCACATTAAACTTCAGTGCATCAAACATTAGATCCGTACTTTTCTCATGAAGCGTAGAGTAATTTACATAGGCAATCAGCCCTGTAACATGATAAGATTGCCCACTGACAGTAATCGTATCTCCTACCTGAATTCCTGCATTGTCCGCATGCATCCGATCAACAGCAATCTCATCTTCCGTCACCGGGAAACTTCCTTCCATCAGGCAGGCCTGATTAATCTCCTCTGTTCTTTCATACACTCGGATGGTACCATCGGACTTTCCGTCATCATCATGATCTTCATCCTCATTCCGGTAGAAATTCTCATATACAGTTACAGGAACTGCTGAAAAATCAGAGTCATCCAGTTCCATTTTGGCTTGATACAGATAGAACTGTTTCACATCAGCTTTTTCCCCGGTTTCAATCGCACGGATCAGCTCCTGATCTGCCTTCCGATCTAGTTCAAAATGTCCGTCCTCCAGATGATACTTCTCTTTCCCCACCGCAGCAGCCTGCATCATACTCCCATTAGCAACATACATGCCTGATACAAACCCAATGGCAAGGATTAGGAACAATGCAACAACCAGATATTTTTTCCAGTCCCTTTTTAGCTCTCGAATAATTCTCTTGCAAAGCGGATTTCTCATCTTTCCGTCTTTCATCTCTGCCACGCTCCTTACCATTCAAGATCTACTGCTGAAATTTTGTTTGTATTTTTTTCATTATGGCGCACTTTTCCATCCCTTAGTTTGATCACATGATCTGCCATGTTTTTAATAGCTTCATTATGCGTAACTATGATAATCGTATTTTTATATTTTTGATTAATATCCTCGATCAGCTTCAGGATTTCCTTGGAAGTACTATAGTCCAACGCTCCGGTGGGCTCATCACAAAGCAGGATGTCCGGATTTTTCACAATGGCGCGTCCAATCGAAACCCTCTGCTGCTGTCCGCCGGAAAGCTGGTTCGGGAGCTTATGACGGTGTTCATAGAGTCCCAGAGTATGTAACAGATCGTCAATATCAAGCGGATGGTCCGACAGATATGCACCCACTTCGATATTTTCTTTTACGTTCAGATTGCTGATCAGGTTATACATCTGGAACACATACCCCAGATGCTTCCTGCGGTACTGTGTCAAATCCTTTTCAGCCATATCTTCCAATTTATCACCGTGAATGGAAATATATCCGGAATCAGCACTGTCGATTCCTCCAATAATATTAAGAAGCGTGGATTTCCCTGAACCGGAAGGCCCCAGCAAAACACAGAACTCTCCTTTTGCAACCGAAAAATTCATCCCACACAGGACCTCCTGACGAGTATCCCCGCTTCCAAATCCTTTTTTCAAATCTACAATTTCTAAAAAATTTCTTTCTTCCTCTGACATAACTACTCCTTTTCCCTTCTCAGTCTTCGCTTTTCTTATTTTGTTATTTCAAAATATATCCTTTCATTCCTCTTGTTAGTTATATTTAATCACAATTAGTATATTTTAACTGTATCTTTATTGTCAACACACACCCGGTTTATCAAAAAAATTTCTCGTTAACAAATAAAAAGGCGATTTGATCAAACCGCCCTTTTTGTTTATTACTCTTTTCTTTCTTCTATTAATAAATTCTGCATACTCTGCAAACTGATTGTCAAAGTGGAAATATTATGAAGCATCGCTGCTACTGTTGGCTGCATTCCCCCACCAATCCCCATTAGAATTAGCACTGTGTTAATTCCCACAATCTTACGATAATTCCTCTGGATTCTTTTCATCAATGCATTGCTCAATTTTTTTAATCTCACAATCTGATAAAGATCATCTGCCGAAATGGTTATGTCAGCAATCTCTCTGGCAAGTTCTGCACCATCGCTGATCGCAATTCCTACATCTGCTGCAGACAATGCCGGAGAATCATTCACGCCATCTCCTACCATAAGCACCTTCCTGCCGGATGCTTTTTCGCATTCTACAAAACTTGCCTTATCTTCGGGGAGTACTTCAGCATAATATTCATCCACACCGACTTTAGCTGCCACAGCTGCTGCTGTACGTTCGCTGTCTCCTGTCATCATGACAACTTTCTGGAATCCAGAACGTTTCAACGCTTTTACTATTTCTGTACTCTCCATGCGAAGCGGGTCTTCGATACAGATAACAGCTGCCAATATGCCATCTACTGCCAGATATAGATGCGAATACTCTTCTGGAAGTTTTTCAAATTGTTCCTGATACTCCTCCCTAATCTGACATTTTTCATCATCAAAGACAAAGTGATTACTTCCGATAATGACTCGCTTATCTCCTACGTAAGAAGAGCTGCCGTGTGCTACGATATATTCCACTTTTGAGTGCATTTCTTCATGGTCCAGTCCTTCCATCTGCGCCGCATGTACCACAGCCTTTGCCATAGAATGTGGAAAATGTTCTTCCAGACACGCCGCCAGACGAAGCAGTTCTTTTTCCTCTTTTTGACAAAAGGGAACCACCATTTTAACCGTCGGTTTTGCTTTTGTAAGCGTACCTGTCTTATCAAATACAATGGTCTGTGCCTCGGCAACAGCTTCCAGGTATTTACCGCCTTTTACCGTAATATCATGATCGCCGGCCTGTCGGATTGCTGACAGCACTGTAATCGGCATTGCAAGCTTTAAGGCACAGGAAAAGTCCACCATCAGAACAGATAACGCTTTGGTAACATTTCTCGTCAGAAACCAGGCAGCAATCGTTCCAGCCAGAGTAACTGGTACCAGCCTGTCTGCCAGTTTCTCTGCTTTCCCTTCCACAGATGATTTCAGCTTCTCTGATTCCTCAATCATTGTTACAATCTTTTCATACCGTGATGACCCCGAAGCTTTCCTGACCGTAAAGGTAATCTCCCCTTCTTCCAGTACACTGCCGGCATAGACATATCCGCCCTTTTCACGATGTACTGGGAGCGGCTCTCCCGTAAGGGAGGACTGACTTACCATTCCCTCGCCTTCTGTCACAAGACCATCAAAAGGAATGATGTTTCCCATATGGACAATAACCTGATCTTCCTCTTTGACCTGGCGTGAATCAATCAAAATCTCCAGTTCTCCACTCTTAACCCATACCTTCGATACATTCAGCGACATACTGCGCGCCAGGTCACTTACTGACTTTTTATGGGTCCATTCTTCCAGTGTCTCTCCAACTCCTAAAAGAAACATAACCGAACTGGCCGTATCCATATTACCGCGTAAGATGGATACTCCGATTGCCGTAGCATCCAACACGGAGACCTCTAACTTTCTTTTGGCAAGGCTCTTTATGCCTTCTTTCAGATAATGCAGAGATCTGGCTGTTGTCCAGACTGCCCGCACCGGATATGGAAGAAGCATTTTACCTGCATAATGTAAAGCCACTTTACTGATCAGTCTTTCCTTGTATGTGCGATTCAATTTTCTTCCAGAATTAGCGGGCACCGTCTCCGGAACTTCCACAGACTCATACCGGAATTTTCTAATTGCCTGAATCACAGCTCCTTTTTCTCCGGTAAAGCAAACGCAGGCATCGGCCGTCCGTTCATATACCTTTGCCTGCGTGACGCATTCCAGCGTATTCAGATAATACAAAAGCGTATCTGCCTCTGTACAGGACATACGCTTTTGATCTACATGAATACGGATTCTTCCTGGAATCTCATGCTTAATTATAAATCTCACTTATTCTGCCTCTGCCTGTACACAGGCTTCTGCTTCATTATCACGTTTCTCATTAATCTGCTTTGCCTCTGCCAGTATATCCTCTGCATTCTCCTGAACTGTATCAACTGTCTTCATCACACAGTCTTTTGCACGAAGGACTGCTGCAGTACAGCTTGTATATACTTTTTTGGCATCTCTGCTGGAAAGCACTTTCACTCCTGCTGTTCCAAACAGCACCCCGCCTGCAAAAATACCAAGATTCTTTAATTTAAAAATATCCATGACTCATCCTCCATTCTTTTGTATTGTGCTCAGTTATTTGTGTTTCTTTCCAGTATAAAATAACATACCAAGACAGAACACCATGGCCCATGCCCAAAACTTATGCTGCTTCAAAAAGATCACCTCGTTTTATCTGAAGTTTCCTTTTATCATACTCTTTCGTGGAGTCATAGTCAAAACCGAAAAGCCTTATTGAATTATTTTATCAATTACTGCAGGATTTTCTTTCTAATTGTTTCTATCGTCTGATCAGAAAGCCCATTTTCTTTCAACAGCGCAATATAATCTTTCTCATGGGCTTCTTTCAAAAATGCTTCCATCGTTTCCGGTGCAGACTGAAGGAACATCTTAAATTCATCCGGGATCAGATCAAACATTGGATTCTTTGCCTGATAAGTAGCAGAGACCTGATAATCCGCAATAATATCTTCATCTGCTACTCCACATAACAGATAGATCACTGCCGACAATACACCCGTCCGGTCTTTTCCCGCTGTGCAATGATACAAGACAGCTCCTTTATCCAAAGCCTTAGCAATCGTATCCAGTAAGAATACCATTCTATCCGGCGCATCCTCTATCATTTTTGTATATCCATCAAAAAGGCTTTTTCCAAAAGACAACATTGCCTTCTCCTTAAGGCTCTCTTTATCTTCTGATTCAAAAGGTGCCACAGGGATCTCATACTGCTGTAAAGGATAGGCGATTCTCTCGACACGCTCAGGGACTTCATATGCTGTCATCTTCTGCTCGCTTTCGCAGCGTAGATCTATCATCGTTCTTACACCCATCTCCTGCATCATCTTCCAATCATTTTCTGTCAGATTGACAGGCGCCTCAGACCGGTAAAGCATATGATAGCAGACCATTCGTCCGCCATCCCCGGCATATCCTCCCAGATCCCGGCAATTCTTCAATGCTTCCATTGGAATTCTCTTATACTCCTTCATAAGTCCATCCTCCTAATTCCCTTAATGATTCATATTCTGGTTCAGCATACGTTCAATGATATCTACCGATTCTTCAATTCCATAACTTGCACTGTTAAAGCAGATATCATAGTTCATCGCATCCCCCCACTTGAGTCCGGTATAATAGTGATAGTATTTCTCGTGCCTGCGATCCTGTTTCTCCAACAGACGTCTTGCCCTTTTATAATCCAGATTATTTACTTCCATGATGCGGTGAACTCTCTGTTCAAATGGTGCAGTAATAAATATACTGATATGTGGAATATGGTTATTCGCAAGAATCACATCCGCACACCTTCCCATCACGATAAAATCTTCTTCCTTTGCCATCTTACATAACAGATCACTCTGATTAAAGAAAATAGCATCCTCTTTCGTAAGACCATGATATCGGTCGAATTCTTTGATCTTATTTCTCCATCCCTTGACAGAATTGAATCCTCGCTGATATTTGTTCTGTATAATTTCTGTTCCAAGATCTGCCACATCTCGGATGGAATCTTTTTCTACTTCCAGTCTTCGAAGTACTTCTGTAAATATCTCCACATCATAATAGTTAATCCGCAGCGCATCGGCCAGTGCAAACCCGATATCATTTCCCGCACTTCCCTGGCTTCGTCCGATACAGATGATCAGATGATCGTCTTTTGAAAACTTCTGCCGCAGATTGGACGTATTGAGTTTCGCACGATTCTGATCCACAATCTCTCCCTGTCCGAAACTGGTCGGAAGACTCTCTACTTCCTTTAAGATGTCGTCATATTTTTTCATGACACGTGATTTATCCTGAGGATTGCGGATTGTGCGGGCCATATTACTGATCAATGCCAGTTCACTTCTAAGAAGATGACCCTGCGGTCTGGTGCTCATTAAGTTTGCCAGATTCTCTACACAAGTACGTCTGTCTCCGGTAAATGTTCGTCCCAGAGAAGATCCCACGCATTCATACACTTCAATATCCAGATCGTAGATACGTTCCGCAAGTTCTATACATTTTTTTCGATTATCCTGCATTTTTCTTCTCCTCCCTACCAAAAGAATATCAAGGTATCCAAAAGAAATACCGGTACCAGATACGCAATTGACCACAACATGTAACCAAAGAACGACGGCATTCGAATACCATTTTCATCCGAAATAGACTTGACCATAAAGTTCGGTGCATTTCCGATATAAGTATTGGCTCCCATAAATACCGCACCACAGGAAATAGCTGTCAACATTCTGACCGGCACAGTTCCCACAGAAGTTAAGATACCATTCTGGTATCCCAATGCCCCTGCCGTGGTCAAAAATACCAGATATGTTGGTGTATTATCCAGAAAACTTGACAGTGCTCCCGTTGCCCAGAACATCTGCATCGGCTCTGTAAGTCCCAGGTCAGCTCCCTTTGCTTTCAGTATCATAAGTGCCGGCTGCATCGTAATAAAAATACCGATAAACAGCACTGCTACTTCCTTAATCGCACCCCAGGTAAAATGGTTTCTGATACGTATATTTGAATCTGTCGTTTTAAATGATAAAAATGCTGCAAGAAGAATAATCCCAATCTCGATCAGCGCAGGAAATCCAAGTGTCACCTCTCCCAGTATATGAATTCCTTTCTCCGTTCCATCCGCATTCTGGAACGCAGACAAGCCCGGAAGCACGCCACTTAATATCACAGCTCCCACGATCATTGCCACGAAGATCAGATTGTGAAGTCCATCTATATGAAAATTAGTCCCTGGTTTACTGATATCCGGTTTCAGCCCGCGTGCAATATCCTTGCGGTATGCTCTCATATCAAGATGATAAAATACAAACAATAAAATTATCATATTAAAGATTAAGATTTTAAACAAATGCAAACTCCAGGAAAAAGGAACACCACGCATAAATCCCATTAACAGCGGAGGATCTCCAATCGGGGTCAGACAACCTCCCATATTGGATATCAGAAAGATAAAAAATATCATAATATGGCTTTTCCGCCTGCGCCAGGAATTCATTTTAATAAAAGGACGAACTAACAGCATGCTGGCTCCAGTCGTTCCAATCAAACTGGATAAAAGCGTGCCAATTGCCAGAAGGCCTGTATTAATACGCGGAGATCCTGCGAACTCTCCTTCTACCGTAATATTACCCGCAACACAGAACAGACCAAATAATAAGATAATGAACGTCAGATAATCATTCACTACGCACTCCAGCACTGTCTGTGCCGATTCAAAAGCACCGTATGTTACCGTAAAAGGTATTATAAATAAAAGCGACCACGCAATCACCGCTAATGGCTGGTTCTTCTCCCACCAATTCGGCTTTATCAATGGCATTACTGCAATACTGAGCAACAGCCCTGCGAAAGGTATGCAGAGCCAGATTGGAACTGATGTAATTCCTTCCATGTATATCACCCTCCTGTTTCTCATTCTGCTTCTTTCATTAACAACTTAAATCTACCGCAGAACATTATACCACTTTCTTCTGTTCTGTCTACATCTAATCGTTATTTTTCTAACGGACTCTTTTTTGCAAATAAAAGACAATAAATGCACTTATCTGCCTGACAGCAGATAAGCAGCATTTATTGTCCCCAAACTTTTGCATATTTTAGAATATAGCACGTATAATTTTTATTTGTCAAGTATCTTATGTATCTATTTCACAATAATAAAGCTTATGATTATCTGAATCATATAGCGCAAATGTAAAGTTGTAAGAACCTCTATTCAATACATCTGCATCATCATATTCATCTTCCGCTTCATCATATCGGTCTTTAAAAAAATAATAACCATTTTCAACCTGTGGAAACAAAATGTTCCCATCTTCATCTGCGAATACTGGATAATAAGTCGTCATTCCATCTGTCTCTCCAATCACCAATTTATTTAGATTATCGGAAA
Source organism: Bariatricus sp. SGI.161 (assembly GCF_050313695.1). Taxonomy (NCBI): domain Bacteria; kingdom Bacillati; phylum Bacillota; class Clostridia; order Lachnospirales; family Lachnospiraceae; genus Bariatricus; species Bariatricus sp. SGI.161. The sequence continues at coordinate 7,268 of NZ_JBNPLX010000035.1, read as the reverse complement.
GTGGCAGTTCATGCCAATGTTCATTACTCTCTATTTGATTCAATACAGAATCTGACGGACACTCAAGACTGCAAAAGAACGTCCCATCACCATGAAAGCCGCCATGCGAATCCTTTGATTCTATGATTTCAGCATTTTTGAGACTAATTTCCAGAGATTTTTCAACGGTTGCCTTATCTGACGGCGTGCATCCGGCTAATGAACTTATGACTAGTGCGAAAAGAAGAATATGCTTCCCTAACTTCACAATATTTTTTCTTATCACCATTTCCATGTTTTTCTCCTTTGCGTAAATTATATTTATTGAGAATATGATTGCCAAAATAATAATAACTCTTATAAGACATAAACACAAACGGGAAAAATAATACCCGGTATTTAAACTTAAGACCGGGTATCATTTCTAGACAAGTTTTTCACTATGCATAACCTTTTTGGAAATGCTTACAAAAAATTTCTTTTTGCATTACAAATCATCTGGGCTGCTTCTTTCACAATGTCCATATCTGCATCAACCAAAGACGGAAGAGGTGCCCTTACATCACCAAGTTCAAGCCCTTCGTTAATCTTAAGAATGGCTTTAATTACTGCATACATATTGCCATGTGCCGAACACATCTTGTAAATAATCTCATTACATGCATACTGGATCTCTCTTGCTTCTTCCATTTTTCCAGCTTTTACACATTCGTCCAATTTCAGGTATAACTCTGGCATAGCACCATAAGTTCCACCAATCGCACCTTCAGCTCCGATGACACGTCCACTTATGAACTGTTCGTCCGGACCATTGAAGATGATATAGTCAGAACCAGCTGCCTGTTTGAACATTTGAATATCCTGTACTGGCATAGAAGAATTCTTAACACCGATTACGTTTGGGTTCTTTCTCATCTCTGCAAACAATCCCTGTGTGAGCGCAACCCCTGCAAGCTGTGGAATATTGTAGATTACAAAGTCAGTGTTCGGTGCAACTGCACTTATATCATTCCAGTACTGTGCGATCGCATACTCTGGTAAGTGGAAATAAATTGGCGGAATTGCTGCAATTGCATCTACTCCAAGACTTTCAGCATGTTTTGCAAGTTCTTGACTATCTTTTGTATTATTGCACGCAACGTGCGTGATAACAGTCAACTTTCCTTCTGCTGCTTTTATTACGTTTTCCAGAATAAGCTTGCGATCCTCAACACTCTGATAAATACATTCTCCAGAAGAACCATTTACATAAACACCTTTTACACCTTTTTCTACAAAATATTTTGTCAACGCCTGTACGCCTTCTGGACTAATATTTCCTTCTTTATCATAGCATGCATAAAATGCAGGAATAACACCTTTGTATTTTTCAAGATTTCTCATAGTTTTTACTCCTTTGCTTGAATCCAGATACAATTTTTCTTTATTATCTCATAACCTATCTAATAACTTCACTAAGTTTCACTTTTCTGTCCTCAACTCTGGATTTTGTGCACGCATCTGCTGTTGCGATTGCTGCTCTTGCCGCCTCACCAGTAAGCAGAGGTTTAAATTCATCATCTACTTCTTTTCCATGGAGAATACCGTTCAGATATTTCATCTCATTCTTCATGATGCTATGAAGCCACATTGGCGGTTTCTTTCCTGGTTTTCCATACATTATGGCACCGTCCATTTCTGTGCCATGGTAAATTCTTGTACGGTCATCATCTTCTTCCTGTGACTCGTGGACAAGGAAATGCTCATCTTTCCCATCAATCTTTACGGTTCCTCCACAATCACACATATCAATCTTAATTGCACCTTTTGTTCCTTGAATCAGCACATAATGCTCCGGCCAATGAAAAGCTGACCCCCATTCTAATACTGCATAACGGTTATCAGAAAATTGCATATTTACAAATAACATATCATCTTCATCACCAAATGCTTCTCCCTGGTGGGCAACATTTCCACCTGTCATGGTGACTTCTTCCGGCATTCCTCCCATCAAGAACTGTACACAATCCAGCTCATGAATGTGATGATACAGATGTCCCCCTGATTTTTCTCTAATTTTTTTCCATGAAATGGTCGGTTGCTGTTCTTCCCATCCATTTCGTGCCGAATGACAATAAAGGACTTTCCCAATCACTCCATCATTGATTAATTTCTTTGCATACCTTACTCCATGGAAGAAATTCATAACATGACCTGCCATAAAAATAACTCCATGTTCCTGACACGCTCTTACCATCTCATCACAATCCTGATAAGAAAGAGCAATTGGTTTTTCACAAAATACATTTACTCCATGTTCCGCTGCTTTAATAACTGGCTCTTTATGTAAGTAATTCGGTGTTGCTACAATTACAGCCTCCACATCTTCTCTGCTATATAACGTATCCAAATCTGTTTCCACGTCACAGCCCAACTCATCGGCTATGATCTGTCCGTTTTCCGGATCAAGGACGGCTACAATTTTAGCACCTTCCTGCTCCTTCATAATTCTTCCAAGCTCTGCACCAAAATATCCGGTTCCTACAACTGCGTATCCTACTGTTTTCATGATTTAATACCTCCGATTTATTATTTTACTGCACCCTCAGTCATCCCGCCTGCAATCTTATTCTGAATAAACATAAAGAATATTACAGATGGAATGACCACAAGAGCAGATGCTGCCATCATATCTCCCCAGTTTAATATTTCTGCTCCCTGCAATGATTTCAATGCCACAGAAACTGTCATTTTATCTGTACTGTTAATAAGGATTAAAGAATATAAGAATTCATTCCATGCATTGATAAATGTATAAATTGCTGTTGCAACAATTCCTGGCATGACCAACGGAAGCACAATCTGTATATATGTCTGAAACTTATTTGCACCATCTACCCTTGCCGCTTCTTCAATTCCTAACGGAACCGTTTTGAAAAATCCCACCAGCATCCAAACCGCATATGGTACACTGAATGATAGATAAACAATGATAAGTCCTACTCTTGTATTTACTAATCCCAATTTTGCCATGACCATTGAATATGGAATTGCAAGCAGAATAGGTGGGAACATGTAGGTTGCTACAAGAACCTTCGACATGATTGAACCCACTCTTGGGAAGAATCTTACAATTCCGTAAGCTGCCATAGAGGAAATCACAATTGCAATACATGTTGTTATAATTGCTATAAATAAACTATTTCCTATATTTTTGGCAAACTCAAGATCCTGGATTACATGTGTAAAATTTTCTAATGTAAATTGTTTCGGTAAAAATCTCGTAGGATTTCCAGATGATTTCACAGAACACAACAGTACCCATATTAATGGGAAAACGGCAATCACTGATAAAATAATCAAATAAATATGACAGAAAACATTTCCGGCTTTCTCTTTTTTATTCGTCATCACTTGTCCTCCTTTTCCCATTTACCGATTATTGTAAAGTAAACCACACATACCAATAACAGGAATACAAGAAGGAGCATTGTGATTGCGGAAGATCTTCCCAACAATTTTGTATTCCACCCCATATTGTATGCATAAATCGGCACTGTTGTTGTCGCATTTGCCGGTCCGCCACCTGTAAGCAGATATATAATATCGAAGTTATTGAATACCCAAATTGTACGAAGAACTACTAATAAACCGACCACAACCTTAATGTGTGGCACTGTAATATACCGAAACTGCTGAATCTTTGACGCCCCATCAATCTGTGCTGCTTCATACTGATCCTGTGGAATTGTTTGAAGAGCAGATAATACATTTACCATAATCATTGGTGCTCCAAACCAGACATTTATAAAAATCAATGTTAAAAACACTAAGCTGTTATCACTGAGGAATTGTGGCAATTCACTACAAATTCCCAACTGAACTAACATATTAGGAACAAATCCTGATACACCATTTAAAATCCATTTCCAGGATAACGCTATAACAATAGAAGGAAACGCCCAAGGAATAATCATCAATGTCCGATATACTCCTTTTCCAAATTTTACCCGGTTAATTGCCAGAGCAGATGTAAACCCTATAAATAACTGTCCTAGCAAGGAACCTATTGTCCATAAAACAGAATTTAAAAATGCCCTGAAAAAATTAGGATCTGACAACACCGCTTTATAATTTTCAAGTCCAATAAAGTCATATGTTAGCCGGATTAGATGTTTTGTCGTCATACTATAATATAGGCTTGAAAAAATCGGATAAATCAGCAAAATTCCTACAACCAGCAACGCAGGAAGCACAAAAATCCAACGGGCATAATCCGCTTTTTCTTTTCTTTTCATCTTATATGCCTTTCTTCATTTCAGGAGCTGTGTACGAGTTTCGTACAACAGCTCCGTTTTTTAATTACTGCACTGTACTGAATAATTCGTTTAATTGATCTTCCGCTGACTTCGCAGCTTTCTCCACATCTGTACCATTGGTAATGATATCCTGGAACATGCTTTCTATAATTCCTTGTGATGTCAGAAGCCCTGCCTGAACACTTGGCCCATGCTCATATCCAATTGCAGTTCCCTTGTCCATTGCATCTGTAATCACATTTACTGCATTTGAAAATTTCTGAACTGTCTCATTTTCTTTATACTCTGCTGTATCTGAAATTCCACTGATGGAGGGAAGCATTCCTACCGGAGTTGCATCAAGAAATTTGATATATGTATCTTTCTCATAAAGTTTTTTCATAAATGCTTTACAGATCTCTGGATGTTCGGAATTTTTCCAAACTACCATAGGAATATTGGATGTTTCTGCTCCATAATCCAGGTCGCTTTCGTTAATCTTTGGAAGCGGTGCGCAATCTATCTGGTCAACCAGATCAGGAGAGTTTGTTTCTACACCACTGATTTGGAAACCAGAGTTAAAATCAAACGCTGTTTTTCCCTGATAGAAAAGATTTGCTTGATCTAACACAGCATAATTTACAGAATCTTTTGGAGAACAGTTCTCATAAATGTCTAACCAGTATTTAATTCCATCAATTGCCAAATCACTGGTTAGATTTGCTTTCAAGTCATCTGTTAAAAGACTTCCTCCGCCACTTCTTACATAGAAGTTCAAAAATCTGGTTGCCATAAGATCATTTGAACCACATGGGAATGAGCATCCATAAACACCATCCTTTGTAAGCGTTTTTGCAGCTTCAGCAAATTCATCCCACGTCTTAGGCACGGTAAGACCAGCCTCCTGTAATAAATCTTTACGATACCACATTACCTGAGCATGTGAATATAAAGGTAAGGAATAACAGGATCCATCTTTTTCTCCTTCTGACAATGCTGCTTCTGAGAATTTATCTCTTCCAATATCATCAATCAAGTCATCTACAGGTTCCAGAGCATCCGCATCCATCATCTCTACTACATGTCCAGGAAGTGCCGTACTCATATCAGGCACATTTCCTGATGCCAGACCAGTTGTCCACTTCGTATAAAAGTCTCCCCAGGAAAATGTTTCAATTTCAATATGTACACCTGGATTTTCTTCCATAAACTGATCTGCCGTTTCCTGTATGACTTCCAATCTCGGTCCTTGTGTAAACGAATGCCAAAATGTAATATCTCCTTTTAATTCTCCCGATTCCTCCTGTTTCGTCGAATCGCTACCTTTTGCTCCACATCCGGCAAGAATTGTAGACGCTATCATTGTTCCTACCAACAAAATGGCTAATTTTCTTTTCATATACTTATCCTCATTTATTCACTTTTAATTAACGGGTTTCTTTTTTTTAATGCGGCCACATCAATTTATTTACTGTAACTCCATTTTATCCAGTATTTTTGTACATATCCACTAAACGCGCGCTCAATAATAGCATTTAACACTCACTTTTTATTCTCTGGCTACTTTTCGATACTGATTTGGTGTAAATCCAAATGCTGCCTTAAATTCTCTTATAAAATAATTAGCGTCTTCATATCCACTTTCATACGCAATATCATTAATATTATCATTGCTTACCAGTAAAGCTCTTGCTGCTGTTGTGAGCCTAATCTCTCTTACATATTCCATTGGGGTTTTACCCATATTGAGTTTAAACAGACTGCTGAATCTCTGTTTGCTTAGTTCTGCCATTTCTGCCATTTTTTGCGGTGTATATCTCTCCCGTGGATGTAGGACAATATAGTCTGCCACCATTTGAATTCTCGGATCTATTTGCTCACTTTTCTTTGCGCTTTTGGTTCTGGATGTTTTATCCTCTATTTTTTCTATAAAATTTCCGGTATTCTTATCAATCTTATTTCCACGCATAGCCAATGAGCCAATTAAAAGATCTAAATATCCTCTTATAAAACATTTTTTCAACATTGTATCTTTTTTTACCCATTTATATATTTCTTTGAAATAGTAATCTTCTCCTTTACTTACCACTACTCTGGGAATCCCGTAGTATTCCGTCAAAACATCTTCTCCTTCGTAAAATACAGATGTTGTAAAACGTATACTATAAAATTCGAACGATTCACTTAGAACACGACAGGACATCTTACATCCTTGTGGAATGTAAGCAATCTGATTTTCTTCTACAACAATTTCTTCACCATCAATACAAAATTCCGCTTTCCCTTTTACAATATATCTGAATATGTTATATGGAATATAAGATTCCGGATACACCCATGTTCTTCCCATCGAATAAAATTCTATATATAAAAAAGCAAATCGTATATTTTCTATAACTGACATTTCAACCTCCTGTGATTTAAAAAACAGCTATAATCACTAATCCTGGCTTCTTTTTGAATATTGCAATATTCAAAGATGTGAAATCCCGATTATGCATTATAACTGCTCTCGTCACCATTATTTTTCAATTTTGATTTTGACCACTATCTTTTTTACTGTCCCCGGAACTGTATTCATCATACCTACTTTATGTGCATCACTTGGGAAGCATACCATAAATTCTCCCGGTTTCAAAAGATAACATCCTGATTCATGACCTTCATAAAATCCAATATCCTTTTCGTCACTGAATGGAGTTTGAATTTGTAAACTGTTTACATCTGCAGTTGCAATTCTTTCAACCCCCTCAATGATATAATGAAGATCGATATATTTTCTATGTGCTTCATACACGCACTCTTTTTCTTCCTTAGAAAAGAAAGAAACCGGACTTGCAAAAATACTGTCTTTTTGAATAACCATCCCCGGCAATACCTCATCCCACTTTTCTATTTTTTCCAAGTAACATAGCGCCCGATAAATCTCCGTTTCTTTCTTATAATTATCTTTATTTTTAATCGAATCAAATATCATTTATCATTCTCTCTCCTCTCAGATTAAAATCTTAT
>NZ_JBNPLX010000034.1:0-30253 GCF_050313695.1 Bariatricus sp. SGI.161 | reverse complement strand
ATTTCCGTGGAAATTGTTCCGTCAAATCCTGGCTCTGCCAGATTGCCAAAAATCTCTACATCTCTTATACGCGCAAGAAAAAGACGGTTCACTCGGAGTTACTGGAACAGATGTCCGATTCCACCAATCTGGAAGATTCCTATATCCAGAAGGAAGAAGCCATCTCCATTTATAAGATTCTACATTATCTGGAGGAACCATACAAAGAAGTCTTTGTCCTGCGAGTGCTCGCAGACCTAAGTTACAAAGAAATTGCCGAGATATTTGAGAAGCAGGAAAACTGGGCGAGAGTTACCTATCACCGGGCAAAATTAAAGGTTCGGGAACTTATGTCAAAGCAGACAGATACTTATTAAGTTTATTTCTCATTTTTATTAAGATAGGAGCGTTTGAATATGAGCAAAATTCCTTGTGATATTATTAAAGACCTGCTGCCATTATATGAAGATCATATTTGCAGCGAACAGAGCAAAGACGCAATCGAAGAGCATCTGATAGAATGCGAAAGCTGCCGTGAATACCTGGAAGCTATGCAGGCGGACTTACCTTCCATAGATGTGCCTTCCACTACAGATCATTCTAATGAAGAAGCAGAATTTCTCAGACGAATCTCTCATAAGCTTACTTTCCAAAAAGGGATCCTCTGTGGAATACTACTGAACATCTTCCTGATACTTTCCGTATTCACTGAAAATCATGATATTCATGAATATCTGAAAAAGCTTCCTATTTTTGACATGCGCTTGAAAACAGAATCTATCCAGGTAGATGAATTATACCAATTAGATAATGGAGACCTCTATTGCACAATAAAAACAGAAAAACCATTTACCATAATCTCCCACTCTTCTATAGAGTCTTCAGAATATGACTTCTGGGAATCTTACGATGATGGTTGGAACACAATCTCACTGCGCCGCTCCCTTTGGAACGAAATATTCCATCCTGATAATACCTATACAGAATTATCATTTGTCGTTTCACTTCGGGAAGTAATTGAAAATGAAGTTGGGAACCCGTCCATTCACGAAAGCAATGCTTTTTATTATGAGGGGAAAGGTGATGAACGTCTCTTAATCTGGAAGGAAGGACAGAAACTGGAATCTGCGCCCTACACCATCGAGGAAAAAGTCGAAAAAGAGAAGATACCTCAATCTGATGACGAAGATCCTATATTTATTCTTTATTGAAGAATCAAATAATTTCATGTAGTTGTACTGGCATTACGCCAGTACAACTACTCGATACTCTGCTTCAAAGGTTTCTCCTGCTTCCAGGATATTTCCCCATTCCCGGTCTTTTAATTCGCCATCGAACACCTCGCTGTCACATCTTCCATACCATGGTTCAATGCAGACGAATGGTGCATGTTTTTTCGGCGGTGACCAGATTCCGACTAACGGCGCATTGAATTCCACTGCCAGATATTCTTTTTTATCACTGTCCATTAAGGCAACTCGCTGTACCTGATGATTCTCGATGACAAGTGCATCTCCATCAAAGAGATTCTCGGTGATCGGAAGAATTCCTTCCTGAAGGCCATACTTCTTTTTCTCTGTGGTCACCATACCACCCTGACCGAAGATAGTATTAGTGAAACTCTCTGGCACGGTTCCATCTGCTTTACGGAAAGCTATGTAATCATCAGACTGCTTCTCTCCTTCTCTAACCGGACAGAAGAATGCCGGATGTGCCCCAATGGAAAAGTACATGGTCTTATCATTGGTATTCTCCACCTTCCACATGACCTTAACAGCATTTTCTTCCAGATGATAGCCGATCTCCAGATGAAAATCAAATGGATATACTTTTTTCGTCTCTTCTGTTGCATCCAATGCAAACCATACCTCATTCTCTGTCTGGCTAAGAAGGTCAAAATCCATATCCCTTGCAAATCCATGCTGATTCATCGGATATTCCACACCTTCGTGACGATATACCTTATCCTTGACCCCACCGACAAACGGGAAAAGTACCGGTGATGACCGATTCCAATACTTTGGATCTGCATTCCAGAGGTACTGCGTATCATTTTTCTTTTCCCGGATAGAACTTAATTCTGCACCGTGAATATTTACGGTAATCTCAAGTTTCTCATTTTCCAACTTTACTTTCTGCATATGATTATTTCCTTTCTGTTTTTCTCGATTAAAATTTTTGCTTTTTCAGATATTCTCCAACCATACGGAATTCATCTTCATAGATACAATTGGGCAAGGTTCCATCTGCTACTTTCTGCCTGCATTCTTCATAATCCATCCAGATTACTTCTTCTACTTCTGATTCCTGAAGTTTCAGATTTTTAATTTCTACCGGTTCTGTATACACGTACACCGAACTTAATTCGTTATCTTTAAACAATCGATCATAAAATACCGCTTCAAAAGATCCCCGATGCTCTCCTACATAATGTAATTGCTCTTTCGCCGCATGAATGCCCAGTTCTTCCTGCATCTCACGAACTGCTGACTCCAGGATCTCATCTCCTGTTGCCACATGACCTGCCGAAGAGATGTCGTAGCATCCGGGATTCGAATCCTTGCATGCACTCCGCTTCTGTAACAGTACGTCATAACCACTCTTCTGATTCTTCCTTACAACCCACATGTGTACCGTTGCATGAAGACTTCCTTCCCTGTGTACAACTCCACGTTCACGTATTACTCCAGACTTCGTACCATCTTCATTTAACACATCGAATAATTCCATCGGTTTCCCATCCAGTGATGCATCCACCAGTTTATCCTGCCCGTCATAGACTAATTTCAAGGAAAAGAAGTCCTTCCTTTCATCCATCAACCGAAAGAAGATCTTATCACCTTCCCAGATATTCAACTTCCAGACATCTTCGATATCCACCCATTCCAGTTCTCCTTCGTCACAAGGTATGGGCTCCCCTTCAAAACCATCTGCCGTAAAAAGAGACATATATTCCGTCACTCCATTGCCGGATACAAAGGTAACAATTCCCCGATACCGGTAAGAAGTCAGCGTATATCCGGTCTCTTCCCGTACTTCCCTAAGCAGACACTCCTCAGGACTTTCATCTGCCTCAAAATGTCCTCCGACCCCAATCCATTTATCCTTATTTACATCATGTTTCTTAACGGTTCTATGGAGCATCAGATATTGGCCATCCCGTTCCATATAACACAAAGTACTTAAACCTGTCATCTTATTTCTGCCTCTTAATTCCCTGATATTTTCTTTCAAATTATGTTATACTGTCTACTATGAATATCATACCGAAAATACAGGAGAATTGCAATGAATCGTGTCATTGATTATATCATAGATGAAGCCGGTAACGGCCTTCGCATCGAACAATACTTACGCCGCAAGGGTTATTCCGGACAGAATCTGGCAGAGATTAAGCGTATGCCCAAAAGCGTTCTGGTGAATGGAGAACATTATTATATGAAGCAGGAGCTTAATACCGGAGACCATCTGTCTATCCATATCTGCGAGACCAAATGTTCCGAGAAGATTCCGCCGATACAGATACCGTTGGATATTGTGTATGAAGATGAGGACATTATCGTCATCAACAAACCAGCCGGCATGCCCATCCACCCTTCTTTGAATAACTATACGAATTCCATGGCAAATGCTCTGGCATGGTACTATCAGGAGCAGGGAAAACCGTTCATCTTCCGCTGCTGTAACCGTCTGGACCGGGACACCTCCGGCCTTACCGTTGTCGCCAAGCATCTGGTCAGTGGCAATATCTTATCCGATATGGTGCGCCGCCGAGATATCCATCGGGAATACCTTGCCATTGTCCGGGGACATGTCTCCCCAGAAGCCGGGACAATCAATGCTCCCCTTGCCCGAAAGCCCGGAACCATCATCGAGAGGACGGTTGACTGGGAACAGGGTGAAGCTGCCATTACTCATTATCGTCTTATAGAAGAAAGAAATGGGCACAGCCTTGTCTCCCTTCGTCTGGAAACAGGCCGCACCCATCAGATACGAATCCATATGAAATATCTCGGTTATCCCCTCATCGGAGACTACCTCTATAACCCAGACATGGAATATATCGGACGACAGGCACTACACTCCTATCGTCTTTCCTTTACACATCCGATTACCGGCGAGCCGATGGAATTTACTGCACCTCTACCGAAAGATATGGAAAAAGTACTTATTTAATCTCTGCAATATGATACTCATACCCGCTTTCATCCATCAGTTTCAGATATGGAAGCGGGTCAAAATATTCTGGTGAAAAGACTCCTCTGTCTTTCCAGATACCTCTTGCAATCAATTCGATGGCAAGTGCCGCACCGAATCCCGTCTGTGCCACAACCGCCTGAGAGCCCCATTTCTTCATAGATTCCTGATTGTCAAATGCCTGATATAAAAAATATGCCTTTTCTTTCCCATCTTTCTTTCCAATACATTCCACGCCGACCAGCATCTCGCCGATCATCTCATCCCCAATATCCTTTGGCTGAGGAGCACATGCCGCCACCACGTCTCTTGGGATGACTTCTGTCTCCCCAATCTGTATCGGATGGATACTGCGAAGCCCCAACTTATCAACAACTTTCAGTGCTGTGATCAGATTCTCATCCAGACTAATCTTAAATGTGGCCCGCTGCAATCCATATTGCTTCAGATAACGGGGCATGGTAACCACTTCTTCGTGCTCTACTTTTACCAACGTGTTCTGCCCAACACCATCCGGCATCTCCCAGACTTCTCTCCCGGCAAACGGCTTTTCCACCAGTAGGCCTCCTCTGGATGCATCGTATTCCACATTCGGATTCATCACTTCATCTAATACCGTCCACACATTAAATCCGAACATAATATCATCCGGATCTGCTCCCGGTACGGAGAGATTGCCGCCGTCCTTTACATGGACTTCCGTAATCTCGTCCAATAATTCCGTGGCAGCATATTTCGCAAAGACATTGACGACTCCTGGGTCAATTCCCATACAAATAACCGCCATGCTGCCTTTCTCTTTCCATGCCTCATGACGGTCAAAATTATATTTGGTCATGGGTTCCGTATAGCTGTTCTCGATTCCCAATCCATAAGCCGGATGATCCATCGGTACCGACCAGGTCCCCATATTACCATAATTAATTCCGGTCTCATAAGCTGCATCAAAGATATAGTTGCTGGCAAAGGGTGGTGCCGCATCCATCAGGAAATCAATCTGGTGCATCAAGGCAAGCCGCATCATCGCTTCTTTATCAGTTGCATTCACCTCAGCAGCTTCAAATCGACAGTCTTTTCCTAACTTTTCAACCACTTCCTGCGCCCTGTTCTGGTCAAAATCACATACCAGCACATACTCCAGCCATTCACCCTTCGGATCTCGCCACTTCATGACCTTCAAGATACTTTCGCCCACTGCTCCCGCTCCAACTAACATCATTCTCATAGTTCCAGCCTCCATTGTTCATTCATGTCATCTGTCACACTCTGTCCTTTTGCCAGTTGGTTCTAGCCTCGTAGGCGATGCTGTCCGCATTCTCTCCAAAGTTCCGTGGGACTACCTTCCTTTTGCCTGTCAGTTTCCGCCAGAGTAAGATGCATAACCCTGGGTTTGCTTCTTCGGCCCCTTATAATGGTGTCTAGGGCAGCCGTTAACCGGATCTATTCAATTGTCTGTTTCTAATAATTCATTTTATCGAATCCAGGCATCCCCAGTCAAGTATGAATCTTCTATTATATCCATAATATACAGCTCATGGAGTGCCCGTGTCGCGCAGATATACCGGAATTGCCGGAAGAACGGATGGTCCTGTGTCCCTCCTGCGACAAAGACCTGATCAAACTCCAGACCCTTGGCCATATAGAATGTCGTAACCGTAATTCCTTTTCGGAAGTTTGAACTGTCCCTGTCAATATAGAAGACATCTTCTCGCTTCTTTTTCAGATACTCATAAATCTTCCGGGCTTCCTCTTCTGTCATTGTAAGTACCGCTGCCGTTTCATATGGTTCCACTTCTGAGCGGCCAATTACCCCAGTACTTACATTGACTCGCTTCAGAACAGCTTCAACAGCATCCTCCCAGGTTGACAGCTGCATCTCTTCTACTTCTTTTCCATGGCGCTTAATATACTCAATTCCTGACACACCATTCATTGATTCCGCATATTTCGCAATTTCAATAGTGTTACGGTAACTCTTGTTCATCTCAATCTTACATATATTCTTTCCAAATATTTTTGGAAGAAATCTTAATACATCCTGCATCTTCTCCCCGATTGTCTGGGCCCGGTCACCCAAGATCGTCATATTGCAGGCGAACATTCGCTCCAGAATCACATACTGCAGATAAGAATAATCCTGCATCTCATCAATGACCAGATGGCGGATATTCTTATGAGCTGTCACTGCACAGAGGCGATATCGAAGATAGAGAATCGGATAGACATCCTCATAATCCAGAATTCTCCGCTCTCTTGGAAGATCTGGGAGAAGCGGCCATCCATTCTCTTCCAGCAGCCAGTTGTAGATCTCATACAAGTCTGTCGTTACGTACATTTTCTGGAATTGTTCTCGAACCACTTCCAGTTCTTCTTCCGACAGATCTCTTTGATTCAGTGTCTCATATTCGTCAATAAAATAATCCATCAATGCTTCTACTCTGGATAAAAGCGGCACATTCTGGAATTTAAAATAGAACATCTCCAGTAATTCTTCTGCCGTCTTCTCATACCCTTTATACTTCACATCCCGAAAATCAATCAGCCGGTCTTCCAATTCTACCAGGAATCCCTCTACTGCACGCACATATTCTTTCGACTGCTTCCATTGATATCTCTCCTGATCCTGTATGCTCTGCCCATGTAACATCTTTTCAATCTGATGCCACCTGTCTTCACAGTCAGCCACAGTTCCCTGGAGTTCCCGGTAGGCAAACAGATCAAAACTCATCTCCTGGATATTCTCTTCCCCTAATTCCGGCAGAATATGGGAAATATAATCGGAAAACACACTATTCGGCGACAAAATCAAAATATTTGATGAATTCAGATTCTTCCTGTCATGGTACAGCAGATATGCAATCCGATGCAGTGCTACCGAAGTCTTTCCGCTTCCTGCTGCTCCCTGGATCACCAGAATCTTATCCTTCGTATTGCGAATGATCGCATTCTGCTCCTTCTGGATGGTGCGTACAATATTCTTAAGCTGTACATCACCGTTCGCACCTAGCTCCTGCTTCAGGATATCGTCATCGATCTTCAGGTCACTTTCAAATTCATAGATCATCCTGCCGCCGCGGATCTTATACTGCCATTTTGAAAGAATCTCTCCTTCCATAGTACCGGCAGGCGCAACATAAGAAGCAGGTCCCTTATCATAATCATAGAACAAGCTGCTGACCGGAGCACGCCAGTCATAGATCAACGGCACACTGCCTCTTTCTTCTGCAAAATTCCCGATTCCAATATAGAAGGTCTCTGCTTCCTCTTCCCCTTCATACTGAAAATCTACGCTTCCAAAGAACGGAGAATCCAACATCTTCTTCATTCTATAACGCTTCTTTTGATTCTCCTGATTAGCATTCACCTGTGCCAGAAGAGCCTGCTGATTATCATAATTCTCATAGCCATACTGGTCCATCTCTGTATAGTTCTCCCAGTAATACTCATTCATTTCCGCAATATCCTTCTGCACTTCCTGAATGGTATCTCCAAGTTCCAGGATTCGCTGTCTTAATTTTTCCGTTACCATATTCAGGAAATCTGTTCCTCTGCTCATACCATGTCTGCCTTTCTGTCCTCTTATCTAATATCGTGTCGTGCATAAGCACACAGCCCACAGGCATAAATATCCATATGCCCTTGGTTCTGCTGTTTACAATAATGTAGTATGTCTCAGTATACACTGTGAAAAGTCAGAAGTCAAAAAAAGTGACAGGAAAAATATTCCCTGCCACCTCATAATATACTATATATTCTATTCAAATACGGTCTGTTCTTCTACCGGAGTCTGGAGTGCTTTTAATGCACGTCTTACCATACTCTTACGGATCTTCTTTGAATCCACTTCACCCTGCGTTGGATCACCCAATGGGTAAGGAATACCAACACCCGGAATAATTCTATTTGCGCCAATCGTCAATGAAATCGGCACTACTGTTGCCATATGAACAACTGGGAGACCATATCTTTCAATGCCTTTTACCATCGTTGCACCGCAACGTGTACAGGTACCTCATGTGCTGACGAGGATGACGCCATCTACATGATCCTCTACCAGTTTTTTCCCGATTGCATCTCCGAACTTGGCAGCAGAACCTGTTGCCGTACCAGTTCCTGTCGTTGAACAGAAGTAATTTGCCAGTTCCCCAAATTCTCCGTCCTTCTCCATCTCACGCATAACATCCAGAGGAATGACCAAGTTCGGATTCTTCATAACGAACTGACGGTCATATCCACCATGAATCGTAGTAAAATCATCCGGTGACATTTCATCCATACCTTCAATGGAATATACGCCAAACTTCGTTGCATTGGAGGATTCAATATGATCCGGATTACCCTGTGGTACGATACCACCGGAAGTAACCAGTGCAATCTTTGCCTTAGTAATATCCGCAATTGGGGCTGCCGGATCGACGCGGTCGAACTTCGGCATCGGAAGGTCTGTGTCAAATTCCTCGCCTTTCATCTTCTTGACCAGCATCTGAATGGCTCTCTCAGATCCTCTCTCCTCTGCAAAATAATTCACACGGATTCCTCTCTCGTGATAGCCTTCTTCCGGCCCAAGAACCTCTGCTCCTGTCGCCAGCTTTTTCACCAATGCTGCCAGGTTCGGCATAGATTTTCTCAATGTGGCTGCCGAATCTCCTGTCTTGACAATGATCAGATCCTTACGGAACATATCTACACCTGGATTCTCTTCATATTCTGCTGTGATAACCGGGATACCCAGTCTCTCTTCCACTGCTTTACAGATCGTGCCGCAGGCAACACCATAACGTCCTGCATTAAAAGCCGGTCCTGCCACGAACACATCCGGGGCATATCCTTTTACCATCTCTATAATCGCATCTGTCGCTTCATCCAGATTCTCACCGAAATAATTATCGCCACAGATGACGGTTGCAACAATCTCATAGTCCTCACCAAGAGCTGCAGAAAGCGCAAGTCCTGGTCCTACTTTTCCTTCCTGGATCGCTGGCTTATAATCTGCCTTGTCTTCCCCACCGATTCCGCCGAAGAACTGATTAAGATAATGCACAATCTTATATTTTGCCATAACCTCTGTTCTCCTTTCTTAATATCCTTTTGCAGCCAGTTTGTTAAATCCATTTGCGATAGTAGACGCAATGATAATCTGAAGCTCTGCCTCAAAAGAACCATCTGGATTCACACATCCTGCCCATCCGCCGATCTGACTCTCGATATATTCCATTGTACCAATGACTTTATCCATTGCCGGGAACTGAAGCGTCGCATTTCCCTGACCACAAGATGCCAATGCGGTTGCTTCCTCACAGGTATCCGCAAGAGACTGTGACTTTCCATCCTTTCCCGGGAACTCATCGGTGATCAATACCACTTTAACACCTTTGCGCTCTACTTTCCGGCAGTTCATCATCAAGTCTGTATCCGGATTACCATATCCTTCTTCTGTAATCAACACGCCATCAAGGCCCATCCACTCTGCAAGCTTTGCAACCATATCGGAATGTCTCTCTTTATCTGCAAGGAATACATTCTCATTTGTAAGGATAACACCCATAAAATTAATATCTTTTCCATGATGCTTGAAGCAGTCTTCAATAACCGGATTGTGCAGATGATGATATGTCGTAACCTTGTCACATGGAGCCACACAGTTACCGGAAACAATCGCACCGTCCATGATCTCTGTCGGATACATAAATGTCGGTACCATCTGCTTTGCATCTACTCCGTAATAATAGGTATCATGCAGAAGCCCCTGTGACTGCAGCATATGTACATATCCTACCTTCGGAAGATCTGGGTACATCGCAGCCTGTTCAAAGATTGGCTTGGTCTCAAATACTTCCAGTGTATCAGGCTCTACGTCTCTTCCTGCCTCACCAAGATAAGCTGCAACTTTCAATCCGGCCATTCTCCCTGCCTTCTCATATACATGAGTCTCCAGTCCTTCTTTCGGCTCAATTACCACGCACAGATTCACTGTCTTTGAAAATGGGCAATAATCTGCTGCCGGTCCGCTCATGTCAATGACACCTTCCTGGAAGCCAACGATTCTTCCGACCGTTACCACACAGCAACCATCCAATGCATGAGTACGTCCGCCGCCTACCTGCGGGGTTACCTTTCCGATCACTCCCGGAAACATCTCGCCTCCACTTACCTTTACACGCGGTTCAATAACATCCTTAACCGGTGTAATTCTTGTGGAATCTCCAGGCCTTGCAATCTCCAAATGACATTCCAGTAATTTGTCATCTTCCAGCACCAGGGCTTCCACTTCACCTTTGTTCACATAGAGCACATGATTCTCGACATAAGTCCGGTCCGAAAACTGAATGTCATTAATAGCAATTTTTCCAAGTTCCAGTTTCATGCTTAATCCCTCCTTCTAGTTTTTTACGATTGAATATTTCTATAAATATTCACAATTTATTCATAATAATTATACTATTCTTTGTTGAAATCATCAATATTTTATTCTATTTTTTCTAATATTCTGTACTTTTTTCCAGTTTTTCGAACAAAATTATCATCTGTTAATACCCATTTTCCGTAATTTTCTACAAATCTGCCAACACAACGGCAATCAAAAAAAGAGTGATACGCAGAACATACTCTATTTCTGACGTATCAATCTTTTCTGTGCCATTCTATATATGATGTTGGGGTCAAAAGCCCCCAACTATGATGCTTACGGATTGTTCCGTGCTACGCACTCCCACAATCTGGTTTGTACTTTAAGATATTCTTGGAATAATATTATCAACGACCGATAAATCAATCGTCTTGAAATCTTCTGAGACTCTTTCACTGTATCTCTCCGGTGTAGGTGCAATCTCCTGCCATTGCCGGTATGTCTCGATACATTTCTCGATCAGCAGGATATCCTCTGTATTATCTTCCTTGCCCTTCGGATATACGACCACAGAACGATAAGGCGTCTGGTTTGGCTTCAGACTGGAAGCCTGCGGATGCGTCAAAAGCTTATGCCGGTCATAGACAAGATCTCTTGTCTTGATTAAGACCTCTTCATAAGTATTCAGTAATATCACAGTTAAATCATTCTTATATTTTTCATAGACACGGTCGTTATTTGTAATCATGATTGCTTTTTCCAGATCCCACATATTTACATCCACCTTTTGTACTTCTTTTCTAACCTTCTACTACACTTCTTTCAGGATATTCTCATCATAGCTTGGTTCTGCATGATGTCCGGGTCGGACAACAAGAAATCTGTCTTCCGGCCAGTCTCCATCCACCATCTGCTTCAAGATAGAATGATTTCCCTGAATTAATTCGTAAGACCAGTTCTTTTCTGCTGCCTTCTCTCTCGCCTGTTCTTCATATTCCGGGAAGTCCAGTTCCGGCCATCTTATGTAAGCTGCGCCCTGATAATGCTGCGTAAATTCAGACTCAATCTCTACTGCACGTCTTGCACGCCTCTCATTACCATGATAACGAACCAGATACATATCATATCTGCGCCTCAGATAATCTTCATCGTCAATATTGTCAAGCTCCACAAATCCTGGAGAATAATAAAATGTACCCGGATTCTTCTTGTAATATTCCATGTACATCTCCTTATCTCCCATAAGAAGCGTAATACAATCATGGGCCTTCGGAATGACAAGAGGATATTTCTTACTGGACAGGCCGGTCACCACATTCGAACACAGACCATATCCCAACAAAATTGCATCAAATTCATATTCTTCCGTGTCATTGGAGTAAATATGACGATTCTCATCGATCATATTGATCTCTTCCTGAAGAATCTTCTTCAAATGCTCCGGTCTGCTATGTATTTTCTGTTGTATCAATGTTACATCAATGATGTTTTTACACGAAAAGATGACACTGGCAATCTCTCTTTCTAAGATCTTACAACCAAGTAACTTGTATCTCATCAGTCTAATCTCTCCATTTCCTCATGAATGGTGTCTTCACTGTCAGCCATAGCCTGTAAAGTCATGGTAAGAAGTTTTTCAAGCTCCCAGCCAAGCTGACTGGCTCCGCATTCTATCACTTCTCTTGAACATCCCATAGCAAAATTCTTACTTTTATACTTTTTCTTAAGAGATTTTAATTCCATATCTTTTGTGCTCTTTGAAGGGCGCATCAATGCTGCCGCCCAGATAAGACCTGTCAGTTCATCTACTGCAAAAAGTACCTTTTCCATCTCATGCTCCGGCTCGGTCTCAATGATAATTCCACAACCCACTGTAATTCCGTAACCATGTGATACCACACTATGGATAATTCCCTCATCTACACCAGCTCCCCGCAGCATCTCCGGGGCTCTCAGGCAATGCTCTTGTGGATACAATTCAAAATCAATATCGTGAAGCAATCCTATAATCCCCCAGTATTCTGCATCTTCACCATAACCCAGTTCATTTGCATACCACTTCATAACCGCCTCAACAGTTAGTGCATGTTGAATGTGAAAAGAATCCTTGTTGTATTTTTTTAATAAACTCAATGCCTCATCTCTTGTTATAACTGCCATTATTTCTACTCCTCAGATATTTATATTTCGAAACTATTTATTTCAATTTATATTATAGACTCTCTTCCTGCATTATTTCAACTCTACACTAATTATCACAAATTATATGATTATACTCTCAAATTATTTTTTTATAAATGGGTATAAGAATTTCTACTCGCACGCTCCTTGTTGAACATGACAGCAATGTTATGGGGCAACAAATTATGTTAGGAATTTCTCTACTCACACGCCCCTTGCGGGACGTGACTATGTGGTCAATAATCCGCATCCGTACATAGTGATTTCTACTCACACGCCCCTTGCGGGACGTGACAAGAGCGTCATCGTGATATCGGTATGCAAGATTATTTCTACTCACACGCCCCTTGCGGGACGTGACACTATCGTCTCACCTATTTCCTAATAAGATGTGAATTTCTACTCACACGCCCCTTGCGGGACGTGACCGGGCCATGACAGAGGATAAAGGATACATGGCAATTTCTACTCACACGCCCCTTGCGGGACGTGACTGTGGATTCTTAAATATTCCTTCTTTATCCTTTGTATTTCTACTCACACGCCCCTTGCGGGACGTGACGCATTGCAACAAACATTTCGCCTTCGCCTTCCGTATTTCTACTCACACGCCCCTTGCGGGACGTGACGAGGCTCTTTCATCGGAAAATGCAGAACTGAAAATTTCTACTCACACGCCCCTTGCGGGACGTGACCCTGGCAGTTACGATCTGCTTAAAAATATTTTAGATTTCTACTCACACGCCCCTTGCGGGACGTGACAATTCTTCTAATGACAGCCCCATCTGCTTACATCGATTTCTACTCACACGCCCCTTGCGGGACGTGACATGCTTTTGTGGCGTTAAAGTATCTAATATAATAATTTCTACTCACACGCCCCTTGCGGGACGTGACAATGATTTCTTCCAGCTCACACATCTTCTTGAAATTTCTACTCACACGCCCCTTGCGGGACGTGACAGTCTTGCATTTTCCTGATTGTAATACGCTCTCAGATTTCTACTCACACGCCCCTTGCGGGACGTGACGGACAGTTACCCTGCGCCCCTCACGATATACCTTATTTCTACTCACACGCCCCTTGCGGGACGTGACTTTTACATGCTACAATTTAATTGGTTAATTTTCTATTTCTACTCACACGCCCCTTGCGGGACGTGACCTATGAGACGAGAATTAGAGTAGTTATTGATGATATTTCTACTCACACGCCCCTTGCGGGACGTGACGGCTGCTGCCCCTACGCCTACAATCGGAATTGTATTTCTACTCACACGCCCCTTGCGGGACGTGACCTCCGCTGTTTAACTCCGCGTCCAGACTTGCATAATTTCTACTCACACGCCCCTTGCGGGACGTGACATGTGATATAAACTCTTTTCTCTGCCATCCCGAATTTCTACTCACACGCCCCTTGCGGGACGTGACTTTATATTCCATGCTTTTTACCTCCATAAAAAACAATTTCTACTCACACGCCCCTTGCGGGACGTGACATTATCATCTGTTCTGCTGTCCAGGTATTTCTTTATTTCTACTCACACGCCCCTTGCGGGACGTGACGAAAAATCTATTCATAATATATCTTCTGGATTTCATTTCTACTCACACGCCCCTTGCGGGACGTGACTGTACCTCTTCATAGTCTATCGGGCAATCCGCATAAAATTTCTACTCACACGCCCCTTGCGGGACGTGACATCATTAACATCTGTTATTCCACTAATATAACCATTTCTACTCACACGCCCCTTGCGGGACGTGACCAGGATATTTTCTATCTCTGCCACAGTCTTATGTATTTCTACTCACACGCCCCTTGCGGGACGTGACCTCCCTCTTCCAATACTATGTTGACTAGATAAGATTTCTACTCACACGCCCCTTGCGGGACGTGACACTCGATGCTGGTCTTCTGCATCCTCCGGTGAGATTTCTACTCACACGCCCCTTGCGGGACGTGACGCGTCACGACCAATACGTAGAAGAGAGAAATGAAAATTTCTACTCACACGCCCCTTGCGGGACGTGACATATCCCACGGCTATGAAGCCTTCTGTGATATTGTTATTTCTACTCACACGCCCCTTGCGGGACGTGACCATCTAATAGGTTTTCAAATCTTTCAAATTGATATTTCTACTCACACGCCCCTTGCGGGACGTGACGGACAGTCACCTTGCGCCCTTCACGATAGACCTTATTTCTACTCACACGCCCCTTGCGGGACGTGACTAGAGCAAAATTACAGCAAACACTTGGAAATCCATTTCTACTCACACGCCCCTTGCGGGACGTGACGATGGAGACTTTAACTTGACATGGTTCAAAAATGATTTCTACTCACACGCCCCTTGCGGGACGTGACTTCGCTGTTTTTCTCAGATAATATCCCACGGCTATGATTTCTACTCACACGCCCCTTGCGGGACGTGACGATGAATAACACAAGCTTCAAGATTTTTGTAGATTTCTACTCACACGCCCCTTGCGGGACGTGACTTCCGATATGGTATCTATAACACTATCAAGTCCATTTCTACTCACACGCCCCTTGCGGGACGTGACAAACTTTGTTCAATTTGTTACCTTCTTTCACTAATTTCTACTCACACGCCCCTTGCGGGACGTGACATTAATTTTGCGGAAACTAAAACATCTGTAATAAATTTCTACTCACACGCCCCTTGCGGGACGTGACTGTAAGCGGAAAGCAACCTATAAAAGTCGCAAGAATTTCTACTCACACGCCCCTTGCGGGACGTGACGAGGGAAAGACCTGCATTGTATTCATAAGACAGATTTCTACTCACACGCCCCTTGCGGGACGTGACTAAGAACCACTATGCTATTATGGTCTTAGGTGAATATTTCTACTCACACGCCCCTTGCGGGACGTGACCCGAACGCTCGCTTTTATCCTCTTCCCATTTCTATTTCTACTCACACGCCCCTTGCGGGACGTGACTTCTGCCGGCACTTCCTCCCGGATCTCTTCCGGATTTCTACTCACACGCCCCTTGCGGGACGTGACGGTCTTTCCAGAATTTTCCTTCTACAAAAATCTTGATTTCTACTCACACGCCCCTTGCGGGACGTGACCTGCCATCCCGAAAGCATATCATTGTACATCTCTATTTCTACTCACACGCCCCTTGCGGGACGTGACGACCGTAGAGGTCTTTTTGTTTGCAGAAAATTAATTTCTACTCACACGCCCCTTGCGGGACGTGACCACAACGCTTAATCATGATCGATACCCCATATGTTATTTCTACTCACACGCCCCTTGCGGGACGTGACAGTCCTTCCCTCTTCATTCCGTACAGATTTGCAAAATTTCTACTCACACGCCCCTTGCGGGACGTGACATTGTAACAGATGGCAGATATGTGGGAATTGTTATTTCTACTCACACGCCCCTTGCGGGACGTGACGACCGGGAATAAGGCTTTTACAATTGCCTGATTATTTCTACTCACACGCCCCTTGCGGGACGTGACGGATTTCGGCTGGTGATTCCGGCAATCTTAGTAAATTTCTACTCACACGCCCCTTGCGGGACGTGACGATGCCGGCACTCCTGCGATTTCTGCAAATGGGATTTCTACTCACACGCCCCTTGCGGGACGTGACGAATTTCTGTGTTCCGCTGTATCCGTTATTCGATATTTCTACTCACACGCCCCTTGCGGGACGTGACGCATCTCCCCTACTCAGCTGTTTCTTCTGTAATATTTCTACTCACACGCCCCTTGCGGGACGTGACATTCCGAATAATCTACAACAGGAACTGCTGAAACATTTCTACTCACACGCCCCTTGCGGGACGTGACTTCCACCGTGATCCGCTTTGTTTTCAATTCAACCATTTCTACTCACACGCCCCTTGCGGGACGTGACGTAATAACTTTCCTGTCCATAATTGATAATGCTTATTTCTACTCACACGCCCCTTGCGGGACGTGACCTGTGCAATCGTCGCCACAATCCTTCCCACATGGATTTCTACTCACACGCCCCTTGCGGGACGTGACAAAGAGAACCACAATGAATGCGAATGGTGTAGAATTTCTACTCACACGCCCCTTGCGGGACGTGACAAGAACAGTCAGAAGAACAGATTCCAGGACAGACAATTTCTACTCACACGCCCCTTGCGGGACGTGACTCATGGGGTGGTTATTGGTACTGGGATCCGGAGAATTTCTACTCACACGCCCCTTGCGGGACGTGACGGTGCTGCTTTTACAGCAACAAGCGGATATTGTAATTTCTACTCACACGCCCCTTGCGGGACGTGACTGGGTGGCTTGCTTCTCAGGCTGACATGTTAGCGGATTTCTACTCACACGCCCCTTGCGGGACGTGACTTAGTGGAGGAAATAATTTATGACACGAGAAGAAAATTTCTACTCACACGCCCCTTGCGGGACGTGACGATCCGAACAGAGAGCCTATTCCCGTTGGATCTACAATTTCTACTCACACGCCCCTTGCGGGACGTGACCCCTATATTTTGTGTTGTCAATATTCACATATGCTAAATATATAAAGACAGACTAATTTTTTACTTTTTCCATTTTCCTTTTTACATATTTCGCCACATTTTTCGGGCGAACCTGGCAAGTTTTTCAAATCACCACTACTTCGCCATGCTATTAACAATGCATTGTATTCCCATGCCAGAACGCTGTTAAAAACTGGATTTTCTTACCATACTGCCATCTATTCTAGAAGCATATTAAATAATAATCACTCCTTCCGGATTATATGTTTTTTTTGCTCCGATATGTTCTACACGTTTTTCCCAATTATTTCCCAAATAGTAAAAACGCAGACTATCTTTATCCGAATCAATCAGCTCACATAATCTGGCTTTTAATTTCAAAAAAGATGAATAATCCAAATCTGCTTCGAAGACGGAATTCTGTACACGTTGAGCATGATTCTGACACTCTTTTGCAACTTTACGTAACCGAGTCTTCCCAGCATTATCCATCGTACTGACATCATAACTAATTAATACCATCATAATCATACACCTACTTTAATAAATATGGAGGATAGTTTTCCAGTTCTCCTCTGACATATTTTGCAAGTAAATTACTCTGCACATATGGAAGAAGGCCGAGCGGTATTTTCTGCTTCAAATATGGATGAACGATCTCGGAACGTTTCTTTTCCTGCCATCGAGTCAGAACTTTCTTCCGCCCCTCATCATTTAACCATACCGCTCCTGAGATCTGTTTTTCAAAATCTTTTTCTCCTATAATCTGAAGGTTTAAAAGTGTAATAACAAATCGTTCTGCTATACAGCGAGCCTCCTCCACTAAATCACAAGCCAGAGAGCTTCGTCCGCTGCGCAGTGCATGGCAAAAGCCGATATAGCTGTCCAATCCAACAGTTTCCAATGCAGCAGCAAATTCACTGGTAAGCAACGTATATACAAAAGATAAGACTGCATTTACAGGATCCAATGGCGGTCTTTTTGTCCGAAATTCAAATGTAAAAGGTACTTTTTGATTTGTAATCAACTTATCAAAGATTGAAAAATAATTTTGAGCACAATTTCCTTCTATCCCCATGACTTCTTCGATTATTTTTGCATCAAATACTTTTTCAATCCCAGAATCAAGAACTTCCATCACTTTGTTTATCTGTTCATCCCCTCTTAATGATGCATTATCATGAAGTGTTCTGCGGATAAGCTGGCGTGTATTGCTGAATTTAGCTGCCATCGTATTCTGCGCAAGGGTTAATCCACACTCTCTGAACCTATCGATCTGAGCAACCCTCAAAAAAACATTTCCTTTCGTTTCCCCGCAAACTTTTGCCAAAAACTTCCCCTGGGGAGAAATAAAATTGATGGGAATGGTTTTACTCACACATTTCCCCATTAACGTTGGAGAACATCCCACGTAATTAAAACAAACAATATTTTCAATATTCTCAAAAGGAATTCGCAGCTTTGTTTCACCCTCAATCTTGCACACAAGATTTTCCCCATCTAGTGTCAAATATGTTAATTCATTTGTAACATAGATTGTATTTAATAGTTTTCTCATAATCGTTCCTCTTCAGCTAATGTACTGATATTTCAGTCTCTTGAATTTTTCTGATCTCAGACAAAATACTCCTTGATTTTTTTACCGATGGCATACACATATCTTTCATAGAACATCCACTACATTTCTGCCCTTTTCGGATTGGCGGGATCACACCCTGCATAAAATCACTTCGCATTTCTTTCAGTAATTGTTTCAATTGCCTGTCATATACTTCAAAATTCTCCTTCAACGGAAGTCTGATTCGTTTTTTTACATCCGCATAATACAAAGTTGCTTCACAATCACTACCAAATACGAAATCCACGCAAATTTTCTGAGCAAAAACCTGTATCAGATCCTCTTCATGATATTCCTCATGCTTTGGTTTTGTAGGTTTATACTCTACAATGCAGATATTATATTTTTCTTCACTTCCGTTTATAGAAACTCCGTTTTTGTCCCTCGTCATTTCAAGGCAATCGGTTACTCCATACAAATTATACTCGTCCAAATCATTATAAACCGGAACAGATGTATATACCTTTTTCCCTCTTGATATGTAATTTCGTTCAGGATCGTGGACTCTGTTATGCATAAGATTGGCCTTTGTCACAAATGCATTTTCTGCCCATGCTCTGCCAATCTCTAACAGTCCCCACCGATGTGGGCAATACATATAATGTTGAATGGAACGAATGGCTATTTCTGTTGTTCTCATAATTTCTCAATCAATTCGACACCTTCAGGCATCTGGTCTTCTACTGTAATCCGGTAATCACCAAACCTGCGAGGCGGTTCTTCCTCATTTTTCAAATTTACCTGTATCTTATCAAATAAAATATGTGATGGGCAATTTCCTAAAACATTACTATGTTTAAAAACATATAGTTTTCTCATGCACATTTTTCCTCTCGCTGCACTATGATCATTTTCAAACATATTGATAATAGCTGTCCACAACAGTTCCAAATCCTCTTCTGACAGATTTGTCACTTTATTGGCAAGTGCCGCAGATACATAACCTTCAGCCCGGTAAAGAGCATATGGAATAACGCTTTTTCTTCCCATCTCAGTTTCTCCTGTTTCTGTTCTCGCCTCCGTTGTGCGAGCCTGACGGGTGATGGAAACATCCTGAATATTGATAGGAGATAAGCTTCTGGCAAAATTAATCTGTACCGGGCCTCTTACAATACCACACTGATCTTCTCCAGTCGACATAACCGCTCCAAACACTCGTACATCAAAATAATTTCTGCACATATAATCGCGAGCTTTCTTCACATCATCGGCATTTTTCCCTTTATTTTTTGTTTTGAGTCCTTCCTTCTCATACGCTTCCGTAAACTTTGCATTGAGGTATCTGTCCGGTTTAATCAAAATATTATACCCTTCTTCTCCCTCTTTATATAACTCTACAAAATTACGGATTTTTCTTTTCAGGCATACATCTGTAATATATCCACAACCTGTTTCCGGGTCTACTCGCGGAGAGTTCCCTGCATCCGGATCTCCATTTGGATTACCGTTTTCTACATCAAAAAGCATAACAAAATCATATCTGTTCTCAATTGCCATCTTAATTTTCCTCCATTTCGCTGTTTGTTTCTTTTTTCTCAAAAAAACTCTGGTATTGCTGATAGTATCCTATAATAAATCGTCCCTGATCCTGAAGTAAAAGTGTCTCCGGAAATTCGCCATTCAGCTTGTCCATAATTTCTCCTAATAATATGCTGTAATATGCTGGACTTTTTACTTTATTCAAATGATTCTGCGCCAGCTTAATTAATTTTGGAAATACAATTGCCGGTTTTGCAGATGCAGATGCAAAATATGCATCCTTAATCGTTCTGTTAAGCTTTATACCAGACGCATCCCTCTGCAGTTTCTCCAAAACGGCAAACAGCCTTCCACATACATATGCCTGCCCACAATTATCTTTGTCTAGTGCCACGCCAAACTCCTCCTTTTTATAATTTCTATTGATACATGCTTTTATAACTCCTGCTCTTACGCTGTTAACTCTTTTGTCTCCGTCTGTTTTTACTCTACGTACCGCTGTTTCAAGTAAAGTCATCGGATATCTGTTCCCATAGATAACCGACTCAAATAATTTTGTCAGTAATGTTGGATTGATTTTTTCTGATGTACTCTTCGGAGATCGTAACTCTTCTTTAATTCTTGAAAAAGAAATCGGCCTCAGTTCTTTGGATGTCTGCATATCCTTCTGAAATCCTGCAATATTCCAGAGAAGTTCTGCATATTTTTTTCGGTAAAAAAATTTCACTGAAAGTCTTGAAGAATTTGGTTTTAGACCAAGCATATAAAAATCAACATCCGGTTTTATCATATCCAGAGACTGAAGCCGGCCTTCCGTCATCTTCCCCACTCTTCCGCTCTCAAGCACCCCCTTCAGCATACCTTCCGTCTCTTTTGCACTCATTTTATCCGACTGTCCGCAAAGCATTGCCATAAACGCATCCTCATATGCATCGCTGGTATCCATAGCCCAGAAAACAATAGTAATATCATCCAAAAGAATTTTATGTTTAGAGCTTCCCAACAAAAAATTCAACGCATCCGTATATTTTTTCATAACACTCATTGAAATATTACTGTTATATGACTGTTCATTTCCATAGGAATTCTCAGAAGCATTATTGAATCCAATCAAAACAGAACCTGTGGCAAGGCCTCCAAATACTCCTTTTATTTTATTATGAATTCGGGCTATCTCAGTCTCTTCCCCGCTGACTGCACATTGCGCAACATATCCCTTCTTATCTTCGGAAGAACTTTCATGGTAAATCTGTTCCCATTTTTGTATAATCTGCATATCATTATGTAACAACAAATCCGGATATCCTGTAAGACAAAACGCAAAACCTGATTTTCCATAATTTTTTCCCAAAATTAGCAACTTGTCATTTTCTATTTCCTCCTCCGGATTCCACGTTCTCAGAAAATTCCGATAAGCATTCGCCACTGGGGAATCTATCCCTTCCAAAAACTCTAAATTTGATGTTACAAATGCCTCGTGAGATTTCCTGGCTTTTCCGGTTCGATCATCCGGTGTTAACCTTTCACCATCCATATTCAATCCAAAAATATATAGCGGACGATGCTCAATTATGTTGCTGTCAATTCCCGTTTTTTCTGTTCTCTGTGGCATCTTTTCTGCCCTTGGAATCCATTTTTTTTTGCTTTTCCCTTATCCGTTTTATTTTGTATTTTTTCCTGACAATCAATGATTTCTTTTATTTTTCCCTCTTCAGTAAGACAGATCAAGTAATGTACATTTACTTTTGAATACCCGTCCGGGAGAATTTTTCCTTCTGCAGCGAGAATATCATAATAATCACTTAGCGCTTTTATCAGCATCTTAATTCCCCCCTGTATTTTTTTACATCTATCACACCATTAACCATATGAGGTCTATAATAAATGGTTGAAGCCTTATCAGAAAATTCAGGATTTCCCCAGTCATCATTTATCGGTCTACCCTGATCAGCAAAAGTAACCTTATAGCTCATAAACCCCAAATCCACATCTCCCATCTCTATGACTCGGCTGCTAATTAAGTTTTCATCAAATTTCTCTACCAGCTCTATCCTTTTTATCGGAAATTCGCTGCATCCCATACAGGGTGTTCTGAAATACTGTCCCTTTTCCAGTCTGCGTTTAATGATATTAAAATGCTTATTTTCCCCATCGTTTTCCTGTTCGTTTTTTAAACCGGTCAATTCAAAATGAAATTCCACACCATACTTTACATTTTTTAAAATCATAGAAGCTCTCTGACTTCTGCTCTCTGATGCATAGATACATGGATCTGTATCTTTACCTTTCATCTGATTTTTTATTGCACTGTAAAGCACCTTGTCCTTCACTTCATTCCTTCGGATATTGATAAAATCTATCTCATTAAATACAATGATTTTATCAATCACATACCGTATGGACGGTTTCCAATACACACTTTTAAGCATCCCTTCCAACGCTCCTGGCGTAGGGACATCATAACTTACTCTTTCAACCTTAAGTTCCGGTCTGGTAAAGCATGCGTAATCACCTTCTACTATTATCTTAAAGCCATAGCTCATACCTGTTTCACTCCTTTCTTAACAGTTCTGATTACTTAATCAATCGCCTAGCATACAAAATAATCTTTTGCTTCAAATGTAACACCTGTATTTTCGTCATAATAATCTGTATTTGTAAGACATAAAATACCCGTCCCAAAATCATCTACCACATGCTGACGAATCAGATCATCAAGCTCTTTCTGATAAATAGAGCATGTATACTTTTGCAACCGTCTTGCAATACCAAGATCACCTCCTGTAAATCTCAACGAATCTATAATTTCTCTGCTCTGCTCATCCCTCGGTACAACCAACGAAATCGTTCCAGAATCAATCAGTTCAAAGTCCCGTGCATATTCAGCAAACGGTATACAGGAAATATCAGAACAATTCCGTGTAATTGTCTTTCCTTTTAAAGCATCACTTTTTGTAAAAAATAATCTGGCATAGTATTCTTTAATGCTCTCTGGGCATGAAATATCTTCATATTTATCTAAAATGCCAGAGGTAATATTACTTTTCATATCCTGTAAAGTCCTGTTTTCATCATCAAACTCGAATATATACACTTCAGCCTGAGTACGTTTTCCCTCTCGGTTACACCTTCCTCCAGCCTGCAAAATACTATCGAGTCCCGACAATTCACGAAACACTGTATAAATATCAAGATCCACTCCCGCTTCAATTAAAGATGTAGATATTATTGTAATTCGTCTGTCCTGAGGTACATCTTTATAATCCGGAAAATCTATTTCTAACTGTTTTAATTCATCTCGTATTTCACGAATTATGATTTCACGATCATACGCTGTCATATATGTTGACAAATGGAATTTTTTTCCGCCACATAATTCAAAAAGCTTTTTTGCAGACTTTTTTTTATTCACAATAATCAATGATGATGGATAATTCATGGATTTTTCAAGAAGGCTTTCCGCACGAAGCTTCCCCAGCAACTGGTACTTACATTTTTGAAATGCGCAAAACATAGATGTATTATCAATCAAATCAATTATCTGGCTATTTTCCAATGCATACTGCCGAAGCAATTTGGGAAAATCAGGCATCGTTGCTGTAAGAAATACTGCTTCACTATTCAAATATTTTGTAATATATGTAATAACACGAAGACATGGCTGCAAATAATTCTGCGGCATTAAATGTGCTTCATCAAAAATCAGTATACTATCTGCCATGTTATGCATCTTTCGAAGTTTGCCACGTTTATTTGCATAAACGGATTCAAAAAACTGAACAGCTGTGGTAACTATAATCGATTCCACATCCCAGTTCTCAGCCGCACTTTTCGCTGCCCTTAGGTAATCTTCTGCATAATCATTTTCTTCATAAGAAAAAGTTGACTGATGGCGCAGGATTTCCGCATCAGATCCAAACATTTCTTCAAATACAACCATTGTCTGATCAATAATACTATTATAGGGAATTATATAAACAATTCTCTTCTTTCCTGCCTTAATTGCTCTTTCCAAAGCAAATTTCACACTGCACAATGTCTTTCCGCTTCCAGTTGGCATATTCATAAGATAAATTTCTCCGTTTATATCTGTCTTATCAAACACCTGCTGTTGCAAAAGCGCACGCGTTTTCTGTAAGGGCGTCGTACAGACAAAAGAAGAAAGCTTCGAATTCACTTTTTCCAAACATGCATGAAAATCCGCAGTTAATGGACGTATCTTATCCCCGTTGCAGAAACGTGCTGTATCAATAGAATCCGCATCCACCAGACAGGAAAATACATATCGTGTTAAAAAAGCAAATTTATCTACCAGTATTTCTATGTTTTTTCCACAGTCCTGCATCAAAAAACTCAAAATTTCATTTCGGTTAATTTCGAGCAACTCTATTCCTTCTTTATATGCACTATAATCCTCAAAATTACGTTTCAATCTTCCAGATAGTGTAGTCATATCGGATGTATCGTTCTTATAACCGCCATCCGGTATGCCACTGTGATGCCCGGCAATGCAATATTCCATCATCAAAGCTATCGCCGCATCAGGATATAATTCTTTTGCCACAAGGGCTCCGCAAGTAGAATGTTCCACTTTAATATTTTCTCCATCAATCCGACGCTGAAAATCTTCCTGAAATTTTCCTATGTCATGCAGCAATCCCACATTATATGTGAAATTTTTTAATATCGGTACGGCAAATCGCCTGCATAAATCAGCCGTATTCTCACTGTGTTCTTTAACAGTCTGAATTGCCCCTGTATTTTCATTAATATGCGCTTTATATACAGATCTCATAATCCATCGTTTCTCCATTATCTGTAACAAATTAAACCCTTAAGATATTTTTATTATCACTATTTTATCATTCTATTCTACATTTTTAAAATTAATTTTATATATGTTAATACAAAACAATATCATTTCCACAAACACAATCTTTTTTACATACCAAAGTAACTTTTCATTTTGTCCATATTACAAAAACATTGCCATATAAATCGGCAAATGAATCACATTTTCTTTTATGAGAATATCTTTTGTATACAAAATATAAGCCTGCCCAATTTTCCCCTTAAATTTATTTCTGAATTTATCTAATGAAGAATGCTTCCTATATGTTCCTGATTTCACTTTAATCGGACATATTTTTCTTTTTTGCCGAATCAGGAAATCAATCTCCATATTATTTTCACGTTTATCCGTATCTGACCGGGAATAAAAATAAAGTTTATGACCAGCAGCTCTCAATTCCTGTGCCACAATATTCTCCATGAGCATACCTTCATTCACATGCAGTCTGTCTAACAGTATATCTCTATATAGCTCATTATCCATAAATTTATCATCCATAAAAGAATGTGTTACCAAAAGTCCCGTATCCGCCATATAGCACTTTCGCGTTGTATGCTCTTCACTCATAGACAATCCGACGGTTGGTTCTGTCGCATTGTAACAATTATTAATAACCATAGCTTCTGTCAACCACAAAAAAGCATTTTCGTAATCACGAAATCTGGCACCTTTACTGATACTGGATAACTTATACTTCTTCTCAGTCTTAGAAAGCTGTGACGGCATCTCATCAAAAATTGATAATACTTTTGCTTCATATCCTCTGGCATATTTTGTAATATCCTGTCGATACAATGTTAGGATACGTTTCTTAATTCTGTCTGCATTTTCAAAGCTTTTCGTTGTTCTGTAAGCTTCCACTGCCTGTGGCATTCCTCCAACTAAAATATACTGACGAAAATCATTCATGACTCGTCTGTGCATAGCCTGCCCAAGTGGGCGAAGTAATTCAAGACACTCCCGTAAATACGGAATTGTTGTTTCATCCCCCATTGCCCACAGAAATTCTTCAAAATCCATTGGAAACATCTCAACATGTTCCTCTTCTGAGGGAATTACAATGTCTTCCACATTCATTCTCAGAGAAATCAATGAGCCCGTTTCCAAATAGTCATAACGGCCATCTGCCACTAAATATTTGATTAATTCCCGAGCCTTAGGATATCTCTGAACTTCATCAAAAATAATAAGAGATTCACGTTTGTAAAGGATTTTCCTGTAATATGCCGACAATTTATTGAAAAACAAATCAAAATCATTCATATCATTTTCAAAAATATCACGTACTTCTCCTGGAAGATGTGCAAAATCAATCAGAATATAGCTTTTATACTCATTTTTCCCAAATTGTTCTGCAATATAGCTTTTACCGACACGCCTTGCCCCATCTAATAACAATGCACAACTCCCATTATCCTTTTCTTTCCATTCTAACAAACGATCATATATTTTTCGTTTCAAACAGGCACCTCCTTCCTTTATTAGTATTATTATACTCATAAAAGGCAGTTTTATTCAATATATTTATGCACAAAAAGGCAGTTTATATACTGGATATATATTCTCAAAAAGGCAGTTTATATCGGCAGACTATCTCTCACACACAGTGCCCCATATCCCACCTGTGGATTCGGATATACCGCAAATCCCGGCAGCGGCCTTGCGCCTCTCCTCAGATATGCTTTCACCTTTTCTCCATATAAAAACGGATCATTTTCCCGGACAATTCCCCATTCCATCAGCAGCGCCGCACTGCCAGTAACAAAAGGCGTTGCAAATGAAGTGCCGGTAAACTGTGCATATCCCCCGCCGACAGCAACGGTTGTTATATCTACTCCCGGAGCCGCCAGATCGGGCTTCACAAGCCTCTCCTCTCTTGTATATCCTCTTCCCGAGAAGTCTGCATAGGCAAATGTCAACGCATTGTATGCACCCACTGTGATTGCACGGCTTGCCGTCGATGGAATCGTAAGTGTTGTATTGTCTGTCGGGAACAAAAATCCAGTTCCTCTGTTCACTACATTTTCACTCGGAAGCCATAATTCATAAGCACCGGATACAATCTTTCGGGGTGTCAGTACGATTTTCCATACTCCTCCTGTAATATACGTATCCTTCGGCAGCATATCAATATAGATTTCCTGCGCCGTACTGTAAGGGCTGGGTTCTCCATAATAGAGGAGAATCTCCGTCTGACCAACGGTAAATCGCTGAGGTCCCAGGACTTCCTGGATAGGACCTACCGTCACACCGGCAGGACTAACCAGTGAAATGTCGATGACATCCGTATACTCTTTCCAGATCTGAATGCTGAGTGTCGGCTGATTATTCTGCACAGCGAGCTGTATCACGGTATCTCTGTCCTCTTCCATAACCCCGGATGTATGTCCTGCACTTGCTGCTTCATTTCCAGAACCGATGCAGATAGAACTCTTCCATATGTTTGAGATATCATCAATAAACCGTTCTAACAGAGAAGTGCCATCATGAGAGCCATAGGTATTGCCAAAGCTGATATTCACTGCCACCGGAATTCGAAGCTCAAGCGCCTTCCGAATTACATAATCCAATCCCTGCATTAGTTCTGTTGTTCTTGGGAATCCTTCCTTGCGTGGGTTGCCCAGCTTCACTACGATCAGTTCACTCTGCGGCGCCACACCTGCATATTGTCCATTGCTATTTCTCCCATTCCCAGCGGCCACTCCTGCCACTGCAGTCCCATGTCCGGATGTATCCATACTTGGGACGAGCCTTCTCCGTTCTTGTATCGAAGGCTGTTGTAACGCCTCGTTAATCTGAATGGCCGTATATTCTGCGCCTATGGAATACCCTTCCGGTGGCACCCTGCCTTCTGCGGGTACAAGTGACTGATCCCATAAATATCGAATTCTTGTGCTTCCATCCTCATTTCGAAAATCTGCATTCTCATAATCTATTCCCGAATCAATAACAGCAACCAGAATTCCCTGTCCAAATAATGCAAAGCGGGTATCTTGTACCGCATCGATACAAGATACCCGTCTTCCATTTGCGACTTGAAAGAATAACCGTTTCGGTTTTTCAATATATTCTATCTCGGGAAATTGCGCCAGAATCATAATCAGCGACTCTCGAATTGTAATAATCGCATATTCATTCTGCAGCTCCACCACATCGCTTGCCACTTCGCGCACGCGGTCCAGATTCCCGGAATACTTAATGATCAAGTCCCATTCTCTGTCGATGGGATTATAACCCACGTCCAGCTCCAGTGATTTTTCCCGTTCTTCTTCCGTGGCATCTAACGCAAGATTTAACAGATTCTCAACCTTTTGACTTGCCATATTATTCCTTCCTTACTTACTGATTATTCTAATTCCTTTCATGAAGATTCTATTGTACAAAGTTGTACCCCAGATAAGGCGCCAGTTCCGCCGGAATAAAATACCCTCGATCCTGTCTGCACACTGGACACACTCCCGGTACCATCTTCCCGGTATGGATGTAACCACAATTCAGGCACATCCATCGATTGTTCTGATCACTTTCAAAATATTTATTTTTCTCCAGAAGCTCTGCCATTTTACCAAAACGCCGACCATGTACAGCTTCAATCTCCGCAATCTGGAAAAATGTCGATGCCGCTTCAATAAATCCCTCTTCTTTGGCTTCCTTTCCAAATACCTGATATACATCTCCATACTCTTCTAATTCATTGTATTCCGCAGCCCGCAATAACTCTATCACACTATCATAATGATCTACCGGATATCCTCCGGCGATCTCTACGGTATTACCAGAAATATTCTTAAGAAGATCATAAAATCGTCTGGCATGTGCCCGTTCCTGTTCGGCTGTAAATAAAAAAATCTGCTGTACTGCATAAAATCCCTGATCTTTAGCAGCTTCTGCCGCAATTGTATATCGGTTTCTTGCCTGACTTTCTCCTGCAAATGCCCGCATTAAATTCACTTTTGTCTTACTTTCCAAAAAATCAATAGCCATGTCACACACTCCTTTTTATTCTTAATACTAGTATGTAACATGGCTATCAAATTATTCATCTAATTAAATCCAATAATTCTTCTTGCAACACTATATGCAAGTGAAGATATCTTTCTTCCTGGTCTTCCGGGAATATTCATAGTCTGTCCAAGAATTCCGTAACGAATCTTCAGGAATGTCTTGAAGTCCTTTTTCTTAAGATAACGCCAGAGCTCTCTCTTTTTCTCCAGATTCTCCTGCGTCTTGGAACGAATCAAAAGAATTGATGACACAGTCATCATGATTGCAAGATAATTAACCATATATTGTCTCAGCTTCTTACTCATTATCTTATTCAACTGATACATGTCAATCATAGATTTTGTAACAAAAATCTGTTGATCTACTCTTGAAATCATAACTTTCTCATTGACAGACTGATCTTCTCTGCCAATAAAGTAACGATAAAAATCTACATCCAGATAATAAATCTTACGCACATGTGGCAACGGATAATATACATAAATATTATCTACATAAAATGTATGCTTCGGCAGTTCCAGCTGAATCAATTTCAGTAGATCGGTACGATAGATGACAGAATGCATCAATATGTATTGATCCATGTGGAAATGTCCGATATCATCCCAGCGAAAGACTTCATCCTGCGGCAGAACATTGCGGTAATGGATACATTTCTTATGTGTTGCTCCCACCTTCTCATATACATAGTTAGAAATCAGCATGTCAATCTGCTCTTTTTCTTCTTCCAGATTACGCAACAATGCTAATATCTTATGTAATGACTCTTCATCAACCCAGTCATCACTGTCCACAACTTTAAAATATTTACCCTGAGCATGGTTAAGTCCGGCATTAACCGCATCACCATGTCCCCCATTTTCCTTATCTACAACTCGAATAATCTCTGGATATTTTTCCATATACTCGTGAGCAATCTCCGATGTTCTGTCCTTGGAGCCATCGTTGACGATAATAATCTCCACATCTTCTCCGCCAGGCAGAATACTCTCGATTGCATGTGCCATATAATCCTGGGAATTATAACATGGAATTGCAAATGAAATATACTTCATCCTTTCTCTCCTTTTCTTGTAAGGTAAT